>JAAYUA010000179.1 GCA_012517935.1 Acetobacter sp.
CACTGTAAGCAAAAAGACAGGAAATAAGACTTTCAGGCGGGAGTGTTCGGTCTTCAGAATATTCTGATCGTCTTCTCAACTTGCGGGCAAGAAGGAGACCGACGCTGTGTCCGATCACGGTTCATGGATGACGTTGCTGGGTTTGGGGGTGATCCTCGGAGGGGTGATCGCGCGCATGAATATTCTGCTCGTCGTGACGGCGAGTGCGCTGGTTACGCCGCTTCTTGCGGGAAAAACACTCTATGAATCCGTTGCGATGCTTGGGCATTACGCAACTTCTGCACGCTATATCAGTGTTATGTGGACCATCCTGCCGCTGATCGGTCTTTTGGAATGGGCAGGTCTTGCAGCAGCCGCGCGTGGGATGGTTTCCCGGCTGAGTCTCAAGACGCCAGGGCATGTTTTGCGCGGCTATTTTTTGCTGCGCCAGATTTCCGCGGCGTTGGGGTTAACGTCCCTTGGTGGACAAGTGCAAATGGTGCGACCGTTAATTGCTCCGATGACCGAGGAAGCAGGACAGCATCTGACAAACAGTACGCTGACGGAAGATGAGGGGGAGAAACTGCGGGCTGCCGCGGCTGCGACGGATAATATTGCCGGATTTTTCGGAGAAGATATTTTTCTGGCAGTCGCCTCCATTTTACTTATGCAGGCCGTGCTTGAGGCCGACGGTGTTCAGGTGTCACCCTGGCAACTTTCCTTCTGGGCTATCCCTTCGGCCCTTATGGCCCTGGCTGTTTCCTGGCTGTGTTTTTACAAGATTGATCGCAGTCTGAGGCGCTGACGGCATGGTTGGAATGGAGGTAATTTATGCCGGGCTGGGGCTGTTCTTTTTTTACACGGCTTATAGTGCGGTGCGTCACGGAGCGTGGCGCAGGGCAACTGTGGGTGGGTTCTGGGGCCTGTATGGACTGATATTCATTTCAGGTTCAGCCCTTGGTGACTTTGCCAATGGCCTGATCATCATCGGGATGACTATTTTGGCGGTGTGCATGCGCACACTGCCTTCTGCTGCTTCGAATAGGCATGAGACTGCTGTGGTGGCCCCGGAGGTAATCGGGGGGAGAGCAGTTCAACCGGATATGATGCGTCTTTTTCTGCCATTGCTGGTCGTGCCTGTGGTGGCTGTGCTGTTCGTCTTCATTGCTCCATGGTTGCAATGGCATGGCCAGTCTCTGTTTGATCCGCAACGCACCAACCAGATTGGCTATGTAATCGCAACGTTGGCGGGGCTTGTGGTTGCGTGTTGGTGGTTGCGCCCTCCCGCCGGGCTGCCTTTTGCCGCTGGAAGTGCGCTGGTCCAGCGTGTGGGCTGGCCTCTGGTGTTGCCACAAATTCTTGCAATGCTCGGGGGTGTTTATATGGCCGCTGGTGTTAACCACCAGCTTGGCGCCTTGTTGATGGCCATTCTTCCTTCCGGGAACGCGCTGGTTGCCGTTCTGGGATATACAACAGGCATGATGCTGGTATCCGCTCTGGTTGGAAACGCTTTTGCTGCTTTTCCAATTCTTTTTGGAGCGCTGGGATTGCCGGTTCTCGTCGGGACTTTCGGTCTTTCCCCGGCCCCTGTTGCGGCTGTTGGGATGTTATGTGGTTTCAGCGGCACGTTGCTCACCCCTATGGCCGTGAACTTTAATATCGTTCCCGTTTCCTTATTGGGGCTGAAAGACCGCTTCGCTGTGATCCGCGCACAGATGCCAGCGGCGCTTTTCGTGTTCGTGGGTAATAGTTTGCTGCTCTATACTCTTACTTTCTTCAAAGGACATTCATCACCATGACGTTTGATCAGACGATTGCTGGCCGTTTTGCACGGATTGCGCTCGGTCATGTGAGCCGTCCATTTCCTTATTTTGCTGCTCATTGCATGCTGGATGCAGAAGATCGGCCTTTGCCGCAGGAAAGTCATCCCATTTTTTATGGCAGTTTTGACTGGCATTCCTGTGTGCATGGCTATTGGATGCTTGCAACTCTTACGCGCAGTTTTCCGGATCTTGATGTGCAGGAAGAGATCATTTCCTTGTTCACGCAGTCTATCACACCGCAGAATGTGGAGACTGAGCGGGCATATTTCGACACTCCCCTGCGACGTAGTTTCGAACGTCCGTATGGTTGGGGCTGGTTGCTCAAGTTAGTGGCTGAACTGCATGGGCATCCTTCTCTTTCGAAATTTGCGGATATTCTAAGTCCTCTCGCAGAGAAAATAGCCTCTCTTTACAAGGATTTTCTTCCGCTTGCCGTTTATCCTATCCGGGTGGGAACGCATTTCAACAGTGCGTTCAGTCTGCGTCTTACGCTGGATTATGCGGATACGGTGCAGGATGAAGAACTGGGACGTCTGGCTCGCGGCCGCGCCAAAGATTGGTTTTATGATGATGTGGCCTGCCAGGCTTGGGAGCCGTGTGGCGATGAGTTTCTGTCCTCTGCACTGATGGAGGCCACTTTAATGGCCCGTGTGCTGAATGTTGCTGAATTCCAGACATGGTTTGGCCGTTTTTTGCCGGATGTGAAGGAAAGAAAGCCAGCAACGCTTTTTACACCTGCCATGGTCAGCACGCGGTCTGATGGCAAGATTGCGCATCTTGATGGCCTTAACCTTAGCCGCGTCTGGTGCTGGCAAGAGATACTCGCTGCTCTGAAGCCGGACCAGGCGCTGGCTGCACAGGTTGAAGCCGCTTGCAAGGAGCATCTTGACGCAAGTTTGCCGCATATTGTTGGCGATTACATGGGTGAGCACTGGCTTGCCACATTCGCGGTAATGGCTCTGCGCGGGGCCTGACATCCGTTGTCCGTCTTGTTCGTGACTTTGGATTGACTAGAACGAAGGAGCCAACTGGAGGGATCGAAGAACCGTTGATTGGGCTGCAATGTTCTGATTTTGGACTCATTGAGCTGGTTTTTGTCATCTGGCCGCTGACGGACAGGACGATTGGGCGTGCTCACCAGCATAGCGCAGGATCAGGCCATCGGGCGGTCCCATGACTGACTGATCACGAAAATCCACGCCATTGTCGATGCTACGGGAAAGGAGAAGGTGCTTTCCCTGACGTCCGGGCAAAGCGTCGACATCACTGAAGCAGAACCTCTTCTGCGGACAAAATTTAACTTCTTCAGTGTCGTGATTGCGTTGATTGTATGGTGTATTATCGAATATATTTTCATTAAATGTATGGAAATTCCATTCTATGTTTGAATACCCTTATTTGGCTCACTGGAAAGAAGAGATCAGCCGCAGCCCAAATGCGATTTATATGACACTTGCGGATGCTCTCGCTCAGTCCATTCGTCAGGGTGACTTGCGGGAGGGTGACAGGCTGCCGCCGCAACGAGTGATTGCAGATTATCTTGGCACCAATCTGACGACCGTAACCCGCGCATTCACTGAGGCTCGGCGGCGTGGCCTGATTGACGCAACGGTTGGTCGGGGCACCTTTGTCCGTGTCGGTGCAGGGGAAAGTCACTGGCGCCATACGGGACCGGCTGTGGTCGATCTGACCATGAATCTACCACCGATCCCGCAGGATCCGCCTCTTCAACACATTATCCAGAGCGATATTAAGGCTATCCTGAAACAGCAGGACCTGAACAGCCTGATGTCCTACCGGGTTACGGGAGGCACGTTGGAAGAGCGCCAGCTTGGCGCAAAGTGGATTGCTCCTGTCATCGGTCAGCGGCGCACTGACGAAATTCTTGTTTCGCCCGGCGCGCAGAGTGCGTTGGCGGCTATTGTCAGCACCCACACACAGCCGGGTGATGTGATTGTCACAGATCGTATTGCCTATCCTGGTATCCGGACAATCGCAGCGCAGTTCGGGCTTATTCTGGTGGGAGTGGACAGCGACGTGGAAGGGATGATGCCGGATCAGCTTGATCGGGCCTGCGCTGAACATCATCCCCGGCTACTCTACTGTATTCCAACCATAAACAACCCCACCACCGCGACGATGTCCCTGCAACGGCGCAAGGACATTCTTGCCGTGGTCCAGCGGCATCATCTGCATGTTGTGGAAGATGATCCGTACAGCCTGCTGATGGATAATCCGTTGCCGGCGTTGGCCGCCCTCGACCATAGTCGAGTCAGCTATGTGGCTACACTCGCCAAGACTCTCAGTCCTGGCATACGCACGGCTTATGTTGCTTTGCCCAACGCAGACATGACAAGGCGAGTGACTGCGGCCATCCGGGCCATCGCCCTGACGAATGCCGGGTTATTGAGTGCATTGACGGCGCGATGGATGCAGACGGGGCAGGCGCATACGATCCTGCATGCCATCCGGCGAGAGTTGCGGTTGCGTCAGGTCATTGCCCGTAAGGTCCTGGGGGAGGGACACTGCATGAATCCCTGCGGTCCGCATGTCTGGTTGAAATTGCCGGACTGGTGGGGGAGTGCTGATTTCGTTGCCTACGCGCGCAGACGTGGCCTGGCGCTGGTGCCCAGCACCGTTTTTACGATCAATGGTGATCCCCCGCAGCGTGCGCGAATTGCATTGGGTAGTGCACCGGATGTCACAAGCCTCGAGGAATCTCTGCATGGAGTGTTGTCTGTTCTGCAACACAAGCGATCCCCGGGCTTTGCCGACATTGTGTGACCTGTACATGCCCCTTTGAATTGACAGAGCGTCTGATTTTACAGGGGCATGTAGGTGTCGTGGAAAACAAAAAAGCGATAAGATCACGTTTTCGTGATTATAAAATCGTTCTAAAACAACCAATTGCAGTTGTTTTGGTTGATTGTGTGGTTGTCATTTATTTTTTGTATGCTTCTGTCTTGGTGGCAGCGCGATGTGTGATTTGATTTGATCCGTTTGTACCATATGTAAAAGACATACAATATTTTGGCTCTTTGCCATCTCGTGTCACGTTCATCCCGGTAGCGCGATCAAGTTCGGCTCTCCGCCGGAAGTCGCAGTAAACGGGAGATATATCATGCCACAAATCGAACATGCTCCGCATAAAGATGGTGATTGCTTCGTCAATTATGAAAACAAGGTCTTTGAGGACGTCAAAGCCGCACCCGGTGAAAAAGCTCTCATCACGTTTCATACTGTCGCCAATGAAGGATCAGTCGGATTTGTAAATCTTCTTCAGGCTACACGTCTGATCCGTAAAGGTTTTGAAACATCGGTGCTGCTGTATGGACCGGGTGTGACGCTTGGCGTGCAGCGTGGTTTTCCCCGTCTGGGCGATGAAGCTTTTCCAGGCCATATGAACTGCAACAAGCAGATTGCCAAAATTCTTGAAGAAGGCGGAAAGGTTTATGCCTGTCGTTTCGCCCTTCAGGCGCTCTACGGATACGGTGAGCAGAATCTGATCCCCGGTATCACACCGATTAATCCGCAGGACGTGCTCGATATCATTCTCCTGGCCCGCCGTGACAACGCCTTCATCCTTAATACCTGGACGCTCTGAAGGCCAAAGGGAGGACCGCAAGCCATGTCACGTATTGTTCGCGCCGCAGCCATCCAGATTAGTCCCGTTCTTGGAGATGATGGTCTGGGGACTGCCCGGAAAGTCTGTCAGGCCATCCGTGATGCCGCCGAAAAAGGCGTGAAGCTGGCGGTCTTTCCCGAAACCTTTGTGCCATATTATCCTTATTTCTCGTTTATCCAGCCAGCTTTTCGCTTTGGTGGTGAGCATCTGGAACTTTATGAACGTGCCGTTGTCATTCCTGGTCCGGTAACGGATATGGTGGCCGAAGCGGCCCGTGACACCGGCATGGTCGTAGTGTTGGGTGTGAATGAAAGGGATTTCGGTACTCTCTATAATACTCAGATCATTTTCGACGCGACAGGCGAGATTCTGCTCAAACGCCGGAAAATTACCCCCACTTATCACGAGCGTATGGTCTGGGGGCAAGGCGATGGCTCTGGTTTGAAAGTCGTTGAAAGTGCTGTTGGTCGTATCGGAGCGCTGGCATGTTGGGAGCATTATAATCCGCTCGCTCGCTATGCGTTGATGACTCAGCACGAGGAAATTCATTGCGCCCAGTTTCCAGGTTCCCTGGTGGGGCAGATTTTTGCCGATCAGATGGACGTCACCATTCGACATCATGCATTGGAATCCGGCTGCTTTGTCGTGAACGCCACAGGCTGGCTCACGGAAGAGCAGATAAAGGACATCGCGCGTGACCCCGCACTGGAAGGACCACTGCGTGGTGGGTGCTTCACTGCCATTGTTTCACCAGAGGGCAAATTTCTGAGTGCACCTCTGACGGAAGGTGAGGGAATGGTCATTGCTGATCTCGATTTTTCTCTCATTACCAAACGCAAACGGATGATGGACTCTGTCGGACATTACGCACGTCCCGAACTGCTCAGCCTGCTTCAGGACAGGAAGCCTGCACGCACGGTGCATTACGTTGGTGAAACTGCTTCATCTTTTCCTTCTGCAGATGAGGTCGTGTCATGACCGTTCCGACACTCGGCACACTTTCCGGCCGTCAACTCATCACTGATCTGCAATCTTTCGGGCTGCAGATCGGAGAGCTGAGTGGTGGCATTGCCCGCAAGGGGGGAGCCGGTCCTTCTGATCACAAGACAATCACCATCGCGGGTCAGACCGTCATGGTTCCGGTCTATACGTCCGGTGCACAACGGTCGCCATTTCAGGCCAGTCTGCCTGATCAAAGCGGGGCAAGCACGCTGTTGCGTGATGGTCAGGCTCTGGGTACGATCCACTTTCCGGTGGCTCCGCGCTTTTACGGGCTGAATACAGCGGATGGTATTCCCTATTGGAAGATCGCCCTTTTGCACGGGCGAGACACGCTGGCCACCACGGTGCATCAGACCTGTATCCGCTATGTCAATCGGAGCACCTCCTGCCAGTTCTGCGCCATTGGTCAGTCATTGGAAGCCGAGCGCACCATTGCTTACAAGACACCCGCACAATTGGCAGAAGTCGCAAAAGCTGCGGTGGAACTGGATGGCGTGCGTGACATGGTGCTGACGACCGGGACACCCAACGTCATTGATCGGGGGGCTGCCGTTCTGGCTGAATCCGCACGTGCGATCAAGACGGCGGTAGATCTTCCGCTTCAGGTCCAGTGCGAGCCACCGCGTGACCATGGTTGGTTCCAACGTCTGCGGGATGCAGGAGCGGACAGTCTGGGCATGCATCTCGAAGCTGCCACGCAGGCAGTGCGCGAGAGGATCATGCCGGGCAAGGCCACGGTTAGCGTTGATCGTTATATGGATGCTTTTGCTGCTGCCGTGCCGATTTTCGGGCGTGGACAGGTCAATACCTATATTCTCGCAGGCTTAGGCGATAGCGCCGAGGAAATTCTGGCTCTTGCCGAGCGATTGATTGCAATTGGAGTTTATCCTTTCGTTGTGCCTTTTGTGCCCATTTCTGGAACGCCATTAGAAAATCATTTACCTCCTTCATCTGATTTCATGAAATCAGTTCTGGCACCTCTGGGACGGATGCTGCGGGAAGCGAACATGAAATCCACTGATATCCGGGCCGGGTGTGGTCGGTGCGGCGCTTGTTCCTCTCTTTCGGCTTATGAACAATGAGCACGTTACTTGAAGGTGTGGAAGACAGGCCGTTCATTCCCACAGAATATGTCGTGCGTCTTGCTCGAACACCGTGGGAGCGTGCTGGTTATCACGCCCTTCGTCGTGAAGTATTCTGTGTTGAACAGCATGTTTTTGCAGAAGATGATAGAGATGCGATTGATGACGTCGCTATTCCCATTATCGCGGCCTGTTGTGTAGCGGGAATGCCAGATCGGATCGTCGGGGCTGTCCGTATTCATGAAGATGAATCCGGTGTC
>JAAYUA010000180.1 GCA_012517935.1 Acetobacter sp.
AGATCCCCCGATGGCGTGATCGAAGCGGTCGAAATGGAAGGACCGTTTTTCTTTATTGGCGTGCAATGGCACCCGGAGTTCTGTATCGATCCCGCCGACAAACGCATCTTCAGTGCGTTCATCGCTGCGGCGCAGAGATTTGCCGCCGCACGCAACGAAGCTGCCAGACAGCAGAACGGCAGCACGAAGGAGAAACAGGGTGAGTGAAGCGCGAGGCGAACGGATCGCCAAATGGCTGGCACGCAGCGGTGTAGCCAGCCGTCGCGATATTGAACGGATGATCGAAGAGGGACGAATCTCTCTCAACGGGCAGAAAGTCAGCCATCCGGCCACATTTGTGACCGACAGGGACATCATCGCGGTTGATGGACAGGTTGCCAACGCACCTGAACGGACACGGCTATGGCGGTATCACAAGCCGGACGGACGCGTGACGACGCATCGTGATCCGCAAGGACGGCCAACCGTTTTCGACGCGATGCCGGAAGACATGCCGCGCGTTATCAGCGTTGGACGACTCGATATCAACAGTGAGGGTCTCCTCCTGCTGACAAATGACGGGGCGCTGGCACGACGACTGGAACTCCCCTCCAACGGCTGGCTCCGCCGCTATCGCGTCCGGGTGTTCGGTCGCGTGGATGAAGATCGCCTGGCCACCCTGGCAAAAGGGGGCTTTGAATATGAAGGCGTGCGTTATGGTCCGATCGAAGCGGGTCTCGATTCGACAAAAGGCGACAATTCCTGGCTGACGGTCTCACTGCGCGAAGGCAAGAACCGTGAGATTCGACGTGTCATGACCGGCTTGAATCTGCATGTCAGCCGCCTTCTGCGTCTCTCTTATGGCCCCTTCTCTCTCGGAGAACTCAAGGCCGGAGAACTTGATGAAGTGCCTGCCAAGATGATGCGCGCCGTGCTCCCACGTGATCTGGATGCGCCTCAAAAGAGTAAAAACAAGGCATGAGGATCATCGGCGGTCTGCGCCGTGGCCGTGCTTTGGTCGCGCCTGCGGGACAAACCACGCGGCCAACCGCCGACCGCGTGCGTCAGGCATTGTTCGATATGTTGCTGCATGCGCCGTGGGGTGGCAGATCCTGCGTGGAGGGCGCTCATGTTCTGGACGCTTTTGCCGGAACCGGAGCCCTCGGGCTGGAGGCTCTGTCGCGTGGGGGAGCTTCCTGTCATTTCATGGAGACAGATCGCTCTGCTCTTCAGGCGCTCCGAAGCAATATTGCGACTTGCGGCATGGAGGCCCAGACACGGATTTCCACATCCGATGCCACGGCCCCCCCGCGTGCGCAGACGCCCTGTTCTCTGATTTTTCTCGATCCTCCCTATCGTCAGGATCTGCCTGGACGCGCCATGGCAGCCCTCCGACGCGCTGGATGGATCGCGCCGGACGCTCTGGTCGTGGTCGAAACGGCCGCCGATGAAGCCCCGCCTTTCGATGGTGATGCAGTGCTGGCAGAACGCCGCCACGGCGCGGCCTGTCTGAGAATATGGCGAGATCCCGGGATCTGAACAGATGGTCGGAACTCTCACCGGGCTTGCCGAATTTGAAGCGGATATCAAGAAAAGTCGCTTTCTCGCCCGGGCCATGCCGATTGAAGATGAAGACGCTGCAATCGCCTTTATCCGCAGCGTCAGCAATCCGGATGCGACACATAACTGCTGGGCCTGGAAAATCGGGCAACGCTATCGCAGCGATGATGATGGAGAGCCCGGCGGCACAGCGGGACGCCCCATCCTTCAGGTGATTGAAGGGCAGGATCTGGACCGTGTCGTCGTCGTCGTCACGCGCTGGTTTGGTGGAATCAAACTCGGGGCCGGTGGCCTTGTCCGCGCCTATGGCGGAACTGCGGCTGAATGTCTTCGAACGGCCGACCGCATTGAGCTGATTCCTCGTCAACGTCTGAAATTCCACTGTCTGTTTACGGATCATGCCCGCTTGCGCGCACGCCTGAGCCACGCTGGTGTCGAAATCGTGGAGGAACAGTTTGGGGCCTCCGGCGTGGATATGGAGATTATGGTTGCGGAAACGGGTTGCGATATGATCCGAACACAAATCGTGGACATGACCCGTGGGCATGCCCTCCCGGAAATCATCGACTGATCCACACAGGAAAGGCGGAGCGCTCATGCACTGGACAGGTCTTCTGTCCACAGGTCCGGCATGGCAATAGTGGCGAAGACAGCAAACCTGATCCGGGAAGCGACCGGACAGAACACGATGGGCACAGGGAGCACGGATCACATGACGCCAGAGCACCAGACACAGTCACAACCCGCAGCAGGAAGCAGACAGCAGACCGTCCTGAAATTCTCCGGACGCATGCTCCTGCCTGCCATCGGCTTTCTGGCTCTCAGCGCATGTTCCCCTGAAATGGGACGCCGGATCACGGACAGCGATGTCTCGTGCCTTCGCACCCAGATGGGAACCGCCATCAATCTCAGCTTCCCTCTGGCTGCCAACACATGCCAGCGGACGACGGCTCACAACATGATCTTCAACGAAAAGAACGCCAAGCTCATCCCGCTCAATCTGCACGGAGCTCCGGATCTGCAAAAACTGGCGAAAGAATATGACTACAGTTACACCGACTGAGAAATAGTCCCGAATTTCTCTTAGTGTTCCAATTCGACATCCCAGTAGAGATAATCCCTCCAGCTGTCATGAAGGTAGTTGGGAGGAAATGCCCTCCCATTTTCCTGTAAAAGTCGCGTTGAGGGTTGCGCTGGGGTTCGACGCGGAAACATCCTGATTTCGTGTGGAAGCTTCGAACCCTTGAGCAGATTGCAGGTTCCGCAGGACGTGACGACATTTTCCCACGTTGTCCGACCGCCACGACAGCGTGGAATGACGTGATCGAACGTCAGTTCATGAGTCGGGAAACGATCATGACAATACTGGCAGGAAAAATTATCCCGCAGAAAGACATTGAACCGGGTGAACGCCGGACGCCGGACCGTCGGGATATATTCTTTCAGGGCAATAACGCTGGGAAGGCGAATGCTCTGCGTGGGAGAGCGGACCTCCACATCATATTCGCTCAGAACCGAGACACGATCGAGAAAAACCGCCTTCACACTGTCCTGCCACGACCAGAGCGACAACGGAAAATAGGACAAAGGCCGGAAATCTGCGTTCAGAACGAGTGCCGGACACTGGATACTGCCATCAGACAAGACGCTTACCCCCTGCAAGAGGCGCGCTGGATTTCACTGGCGTTTGGACCCCTGATCATAACGCCGTGGAAAATGCGCCGTCGAGAGTTACTTTGTGTACTATAGTCCCATCCTGCACCCGCCCGCAAGAAAGGGCAAATGTGAATTACCTGTGACACTCTTCTCAATTCCAGAAAATATTACTTAAATGAAACATAAAAACATTTTCCCCATCACGCGCTTTGCTCCCAGCCCGACAGGGTATCTGCATCTTGGTCATGTTGCCGCAGCGCTCTTTGCGCGTCAGAAAGCCACATCAGAGGGACACTTTCTGCTCCGGCTGGAAGATATCGACCTGCAACGCTGCCGTCCGGAATTCTGTTCCGCCATTGAAGAAGACCTGCAATGGCTTGGATTCACTTGGGAAAAACCTGTCTGGAAACAGTCTGAACGTATCTCGGAGTATCGTCAGACTCTGGATACACTCACCGCCAGAGGATTGACCTATCGCTGCTTCTGCTCGCGCTCCGACATCGCCCGGGAAATTGCAGACAGCGCACACGCACCGCATCAATCCCCGGATGGAGGCCATGTCTATCCGGGCACGTGCCGCCATCTTTCTTCCCGTGAAATCACGCAGAAGCTGGCAGAGGGACGCCCCTGGGTCACTCGTCTGAATATGGCGGCCGCCCTGTCAGACATCACCTCTCACCTGACATGGAGAGAAGATGATCTTACCACCGTGCCCTGTTTGCCAGAAAGTTTTGGTGACATCGTTCTCGCCCGCAGGGACATCGCGGCGTCGTATCATCTCTGTGTAACGCATGATGACGCGCAACAAGGCGTCACATGTGTCACGCGCGGCGACGATCTTCGGGCAGCGACGGCTGTGCACAGGCTTTTGCAAACAGTGATGTCATGGCCTGAACCCACTTATGCCTTCCATCCCCTGATTCGAGATGAAC
>JAAYUA010000026.1 GCA_012517935.1 Acetobacter sp.
CTAGCAGATAATTATCGCGTGATCGTAGCCTCAAAAGCTTATCTCGATTCAAAAGGGAGCCCCACGACACCGGAATCTCTCATAAATTTTGATTGCCTACACCAAGGGCCCGGAATGACATGGAAATTAATAGGTCCTGACGGTCGTCTTGCAGAGGTTGAAGTCAAATCAAGACTTCGATGTAACAATGGTGAAGTCTGGCATGATTGGGCACTAGAAGGCTCAGGTCTTGCAATGAAATCCTGGATAGATGTAGCCGACGATATCGAAGCGGGAAAACTTATCCATGTCCTACCCGAGTGGCGCAGCCCGCCAACACCGATCTGCGCTCTGCTACCGGCACGAACCTTAATCCCCACCCGTGTTCGTGTGTTCCTCGAAAGCATAACCGACCAAATTCGTCAAAACGATAGGCCGCCCCTCCCCCGATAAATGTTGAGCACTACAGTTGCAGTTCATTTTTTCCTTGAATTGTTCATGATATAAATCACGCTGCATATTGTAGTATGCTCATTCAATGTGTCCGTCGGTTCATATCTTGCTGAAATGAAGGAATAACATCCCCGAAACAACGTCTTGTGATATCCTTTCTTTTAATGCAGAAGATCAAAGAGGTTTCGATCAGGAAACTTTTTGTTTTGGCGGCACGACGGGAGGATGGAACATGAAAGCGACAAAAGCTGGTGCTTTCGTTGCCTGCCTGCTTGTCGGCGGAGCGCTGATTGGCGGCGCTTCCCATGTGCATGCTGAAGAGCCGGTTCTTCAGACGGAACAAAGTGATACTCTCACTCTTCCACCAGCAGGTCCCCACCGTGTTCTGGTTCAGGATGCGGTTTATGAACATGCAAAAGATGGCCGTATATATGTTGTGGATGCCGACAAAGCCCGCTTGATGGGCATGGTGCAGGCTGCCTACAACGCGAATATGGCGGGAAATCCAGCGGCCAAAGCCTTTTATGTTGCTGAAACCGCATGGTCGCATGGTAATCGAGGCACCAAAGCTGATATTCTGGCAACCTATGATTCCCGCTCGCTTGCGATCGTGAATGATGAAGAACTGCCCGGTCGCGCACTTGTCACACCAAAAGCACACAACCTGCAAATATCTGCTGATGGTAAAAAGATTTTTGTTTATGATATGACACCGGGTAATGCCGTTCATATTATAGATGCCAACACTCACAAAGTAGAAACGTCTGTTGATATTGCTGGCTGTTCCCTGATTTACCCCTGGACGGACGCCAACAGACAAAGTGGCTTTTCCTCCATCTGCGGCAATGGTGGTCTGGTCAACGTCTCCCTGAAAGCGAACGCAGTTCCCACGCTTACGCACACCGCGCCCTTTTTCTCTCCCGATATAGACCCGGTTTTCGAAAACAGTCCCGAAGCTGCCGCCGATGGACAGGCATGGTTCATTACCTACTCCGGGCTTGTCTGGCCCGTCGCATTGGGTCCCGATTCAACGGTTGGCACGCCCTTTTCCCTTCAGAAGCTGGCAGGACAGAAACCTGGAAGCGATGCCAAAAATCCATTTGATGTCGCGTGGCGTCCCGGTGGATGGCAACTGGCGGCATTCCACCGCAAGACAGGGCATCTTTTTGTCCTGATGCATCGGGGCACATTCTGGACGCACAAAGCCCATGGGCAGGAAATATGGGAAGTTGATGTTCGGAAACCAGCACTCATTCGTCGAATTCCCGTGCCTGCCCCCACGTCTTTGGTGGGCATCACTCAGGACGCTGAACCTCTGATTTTCACATCAGACGATCAGGGTGATTTTTTCATTCTTGATGCGAAAACCGGCCACCTCAGGCATAAAATGCCCCATTTGGGCTCGTCCCTGATTTATACATTGTCATCAGGCGAATAAGATGACGCTCGTTTTCTCTCTGCTGGGAAATGTTGGCGCGGGAGTCCTCGCCGCTTTATTTCTTTCAGCCGGCATCCCGAAACTTCGGGATCGGGATCTGTTTGCCACCACTTTGGCATCCTATAGAATTCTTCCGGATCAGATGATCTTTCCAGTCGCGACATTTTTGCCCATTGCCGAGATACTGACTGGAATTTTCCTGTGCCTTGATCTCAAGATCGGCGCCCTGTCAGCTGCATTTCTGCTGATTGTCTTCGCAATGGCTATGGGCATCAATCTGGCACGCGGCCGAACCGATCTTTCCTGTGGTTGTATGCCCGGCGCAGCTTCCGCGCATATTTCAGCACGAAGCATCATTGTGAATCTCCTGCTATCTCTCGCCGCTGTCACAATCATCTATGCCCCGTCGATTGCCTCCATATCATTAAAAATACAGGCTATTCTGACCGGGATCTGCTTTTATGCTCTCTGGCTGGCAGCCATGCGGCTGAAGACGCTACCGAAGGAAATACAGTCATGATGATGCTGCTGATCATTTCCGAGGTTCTCCTCCTTCTCGCTGTTGTCGCATTGACCCTGATCGTATTTGCTCTGGCGCGTCAGATCGGGGTCCTGCACGAACGACTTGCCCCACTTGGTGCACAGGAAAAGCCTCTGGCTGTCACAGAAGGGCAGGAAATTCCCCGCGTCACCATGAAAACGCCAGAAGGGCAGAAACTGGTTATCGGCGATCGTCTGGAAACCGGCACATACCGCGCCATTCTTTTCGTTGCGTCCGACTGCCCAATCTGTAAACGCGTCATGCCAGCCTTCGCCGAACTGGTCGGTGAACAGGTTTTCAAGCCAGTTTTTGTTGCGGATGGCCCCCTTCCTGAAATCATAAATCTCAGGGAACGAGCCGCTCTTCCAAATATTCCTTTCGTCACTGGACCCGAACTCGCACTGACCCTGCAAGTCGCCCGTCTTCCGACGCTGGTGATACTGGATGACCGTGGAGCCCTGCGCGTCAGGGAAATCGTCAATACCCGAGCACAGATTGAAACCCTGATCGGAGTGGCGAAATATAGAACTTCAGCCGACACGGACATGGATACACCCAATGTCGCAGCATAAATCATCGACCTTCGATCGTCTTACAGAACGTTTCCTGCGCTCTGTTGCCGGACATGTATCCCGAAGAAACCTGCTCTCGCGGCTGGGACTCACTTTAACGGCTTCATCGGCCCTGCCACTGCTTCCTTGGGCGAAGGACGCCGAAGCTACCCCATTATCACATCAGAAGAATGGCGCCCCAACGCCTTTTGGTGCTTCTGCTCAAACAAGTGACGATCAGCGATGTGACTATTGGCGTTATTGTGCCATAGACGGAAATCTCTGCTCGTCCTGCGGTGGTGGCGTCCATTCCTGCCCGCCGGGCACGGAGCCTTCACCAACTTCCTGGATTGGCACATGCTTCAATCCGGGAGACAAACGATCCTACATCATTGCATATCGTGACTGCTGTGGTCAGGATTCCTGCAATCAGGTCAACTGTCTGGGCACAGATGGTGATCAGCCCAGCTATCGCCCTCAGGCGAATAACGATATTATATGGTGTTTTGGAACCAGTTCACAAGTTTACAGCTGTTCTACTGCTGCTATCGTCGGGAGTGCTTCATGACGTCTTTCAATGTTCTGTCTCTTCGCCGCCTTATGCTATCGACTTTATTGGGCGCAACCGTTGCAATCACAGGTGCAGCCGCGGGACAGGCTCAGGCTGCCGATGGTGCGGCGCTTTATGCCAATAATTGCGGGATCTGCCACCAGGCCGGTGGAAGTGGTGTTCCCGGGCAGTTTCCGCAGTTGAAAGAGCGTATTGGGCAGATCGCCAACACACCCGAAGGAAAAACCTATGTCGAGCATGTCCTGCTGAACGGGCTGACTGGCGCCATCCAGGCGGGTGATCAGACCTATGCCGGTTACATGCCTTCCTTCAAAGCTCTGCCGGACGATCAGATCGCAGCGATCCTGACCTATGTGGCTTCTCTGAGCTCAGTCAGTCCGGCGGCGACTTTCACCGCAGCTGATATCAAAACTGCACGGGCTGCCACCTTGGCGGCTCCAGATATCCTCAAAGAACGCACAACTCTCAATGCAGCTCACCCGATCCCCTGATATTTTCCGCAATATCATCCTTGTCATTCTCTGTTTTGGCAGCCTTCCCATGGCTGCCAAGGCACATGACAAAGTCGTCACTGCCTATCTGACACATTGTGGCGGCTGCCACGGGATTGAAGGAATTTCCGGTCCGACCTTCGTCCCCAATCTGCGCGATACTGTCGGACGGTTTGCCTGCTCAAAAGAAGGCCGTGAGTATCTTATCCGCGTGCCTGGCGTTTCCATGTCCCTGATCCGTGATGATGCTCTTCTGGCGGATGTGATGAATTTTGTTCTTTTCCGGCTTGGTGGTTCCAGCACACCAGTAGGAACACAACCCTATACAGCCAATGAAATTCACCTGTTACGCACACATCCAGTTTCCTATCTGGACTTCATGAAACACCGATCACAGATTCTGGAACGCTCACTGCAACAATGTCCGACGAAACCGGGACAAGCATCTGCTGACTGAACGCGTTACTGTCCGTGCTTTCATATTGTCGTCTGCATGACTTCACTCTATGAGAGCAGTCTTCTTTTCCGGGTCTCTCCCTTCCCGGGAAAATGGGATATGTTTTGACAGGAATATGTGACGTGACTGGGGAAAAGCCTTTCTGGGAAAGAAAAACCCTGAAAGAAATGGATCGTGACGAGTGGGAGTCCCTTTGCGACCAATGCGGTCGCTGCTGCCTCCATAAATTACGAGACGATGAAGATGGCACCGTCTGGTACACTTCTGTCGCGTGCCGCCTGCTTGATACTGATACCTGTCGTTGCACTGATTATAAACGCAGGCAGAAAAAAATCCCGGACTGCATCACTTTAACCCCAGCTCTGCTGGAAGAAATTGACTGGCTTCCGCCCACTTGTGCCTATCGTTGTCTTTCAGAAAAGCGTCCTCTGCCATCATGGCATCCTCTGAAAACGGGACGGCAGGAAACTGTTGCAGAAGCGGGTATATCCGCCGCAGGTCGCTGTATCAGTGAACGAAAGGCTGATGATCTTGAAGATTATATCGTTTCATGGCCAGCTGAGGACACGTCCGAGAACTTTTCTTGATTTCTATAGATTTCGATATTTCTTCTTTGAAGAAATCAGTCATTATCACATCTGTGCAGAACACTCTTTCATTCCCGGAAACTGAAACACTCAGACTGGATCAGGCCGTTATCCCTGTAAGATGGCGCATATCGTCCCGTGCCAGACGTGTTTCTCTGCGCCCTGATCCTTTACATCGTGGAATATTAATTACTCTACCTAACCTAGATTCACGCACACAAGGCCTGTCTTTACTTAAAAAAAATCTGAAATGGGCTTTGAAGATCGTGTCATCGCCCATGGATATTCCACAATTTTCTGTGGGCTCCACCATATGTATCAATGGTGAAAATCTGGAAATACAAGCTTCACCCGACAAACATGGAAATGTCTGGATTTCTGGCAATATACTTCATGTAAATGGCCAACCTGAATTTCATCAGCGGCGCATCACAGATTATCTTCGCAAAATGGCAGATCTAACACTCAAGACCCGTATCGCGGAAGAGGCAACCCGAACAGGCCTGATGCCCGATCGCATCTCCATCATTGATCCTGTCAGTCGCTGGGGAAGCTGCTCTTCACAAAAACGCATCATGCTTTCTTGGCGTCTGGTGCTGACGCCATTGTTTGTGCGTGATTATGTTATCCTCCATGAACTTGCCCATCTTGAACATCTTAACCATAGCGCGAATTTCTGGAGACTGGTCGATCAATTGACGCCACATCGCCACGCAGCAGAACAATGGCTGAAACTGCGAGGCTCTGCGATAATGAAGGCTGGCAGGCGCAATGTGGCTGATTTTCCATAGAAATTATTCCTCTTCTCCCTCTTCCGTTTCACCGAGAGCGTGGTAATAACAGCCTGCCTTCTGAACTTCTCTGAAGCATGCGAGCTTGGCGGAATGGTAGACGCACGAGACTTAAAATCTCGAGTCCGTAAGGGCGTGCGGGTTCGAGTCCCGCAGTTCGCACCACAGACACCTGAAATAGCACGATTTTTCGGTTGAATGAGGGGCAAAGGCTGTCTTTGCTCCATCGTCCTTCCACACCGAGGGAAGATTTTATGCTCCGTGTCCGAAGCACCACTTACCACTTTCGCCGTATCGTTCCCCCTACCCTGCGAGCAGCCTTAAACCGGCGGGAAATCTGGGTTTCTTTAAAAACTGGCTACCAGAACGAAGCCCGCAAAAAGGCATCAGTCCTTCATGCCAGAACCACTGCACTGTTCATGCAGGCCCACTCTGTTCTAGCGGAGCCAGACGCTTTAAGCAGGCTTGAGGGACTGCGGGTTTCACTGCGGGATTTGCAGAGCGTGAACCTGCCTTCATCTGCTCAGGAAACGGGGGCCAGGCCAGTTTCAGCACCGATACCCAAACCCCGAACAGTGAAGAAAACGGCCAAAGCACCCAAAGCGGCTCCCTTGATGCTCTCCGGTGCTCTGAAACGCTTTGTCTTGGACAGTCCCCATGCCAGCACAGATACCAAAAAAGCCACCCAGAGGGCCGTAGATCTCTTCCTGCAAGCTTTTGGCGATGCCCCTGTATCCATCATAGGGGGCGAGAAGGCCGGAGCCTTCCGTGACCTGCTGTTTTCTCTTCCAGCATCGCTGGGCAAACGCAAAAGCAGCCTAACCCTTGAAGAAGAAGCACAGAGGGCCAGAGAGGAAGGCCGGCCCACCTTGAGTGGCAAGAGCGTCAAGAACCACATGATGCGCCTCTCTGCTCTCTGGAATCAGCTTCACCAACGCGAACTGGTCACACGAAACCCATGGACGGGCTGGAATTTTGAGAATGGACAGAAAACCATAAGAAGAAGCTGGACGGCAAAAGAACTGGCTTTACTGGCTTCTGCGTCATGGCACAGCACGTCTGTGCCAGAAGAGACTTTCCGGCTGGTCACACTGATTGCTGCTTATTCGGGCATGAGGCTGGGTGAAATCTGCACCTTACGAAAAAAAAGACCTCCAGACTGTTGATGGTATCCCCTGTTTTCTTATCCGTCCTCACATCGAAACCGGATGGGCACCCAAGACGGAAGCGGGCACTCGTATGGTGCCAGTCCACTCAAAACTGATTGAAGCTGGTATGCTCGTGCTAAAAGAGACCACGAATGGCCCCTACCTCATTTCCGGTCTTGAAACCTCGAAACAAGGTGTCAGGGGAGCAGCCCTTGGCAGAGCTTTCTCACTGCTCAAGACCCGGATTGGTCTACCAGCAGAAATCACGTTTCACTCGTTCCGGCACACAGTCTCGACGCAACTCAGAAACGCGAATGCAAATATCCGAGAGGTGTGGATTGATCGCCTGCTTGGCCATGAAGCAACCCATAAGAGCCAAGGGACGACTACCTATCTGACCGGCATTTCGACAGCCAATCTCCAACAAACCATAGAGGCCATACGCTACCCGGAAGCAGCCTTTGCAAACATGACGATTTACAAGGGAGCCAGCAGTGTCAAATGGCTACCCATTCGACATCTGGCAAGGGGGAGGAACCTCCCCCGTTGACCCCCTACAGCGCAGAAAATAAGGTTTCATCTATGACTGCATACGCCTCATAGCAGCCAGCCGTTGTGTCAGATTGCGTTCCGCACAGCAGAAGCGTTTACTCGTGCGGAAGTCGCCATTTTGATGAAAGTAATGCAACATAAAGGAAATATAAAATTGCAACATATTGATCAAAGCAGGGTAGTTTGGCCGATCATAGATTTCTCAGATCCCACAAAATTAAATTATCTTGGTGCTTGTTTTTTTGTTGGAAGTCCACCCACGTTGGTCACCTGTCGCCATATTCTTGAGGGTATCAGCGATGCACGCGTACAGTCGCCTAATTATACAAATATTCCCATCAAAAATGTAAAATTTCATTCAAGTCTAGATTTGGCTATCGCTAATATCGATAGTAATGAAATGGAAGTTTTGCAGCCATTATCATGTCCATTAACTCTCGGAGGAGAGTTATCCGCAAATTCTTATTTTAAAGACATATTAGACGGAAACCCTGTGATATTGCCTCATTTATCCAAGGGATATATAGCTTCAACGCCCGTTAATTCTTACTCAAACCCCGGCTTTGGGTTGTATCATCTTTCATTTCCATCACTTGCTGGATACAGTGGGGCTCCAGTTTGTATTTTTAATACACGACATTTTGCAGGAATTTTAATAGGAAACAAAGAGACTTCAGTTACAGTTTTTTCTCATTCTGAGGTTGATGATGATGGAAAAAAATGGGCGGAAAAGACCGTAAGAATTATTGATGAAGGACTCTTTATTGGTTACGCTGATATAATGAAATTTATTCAAGAAACGTAATTTTTTATAAATCTGATGCCTGGAATTTCCATCACTTCCCTTGGAACGGACTTTCCGCTCCCCCCCCAATTCTGACACCAAGAGGGGGTTCACGGGGGAGAGCAATGCTCTCTCCCTGACCAGTTTGCAAACCATCGCGACACAACGTGTCCGCTGGTTTGCACGGCTGGCTATCCTAAATATTACCCCAACGTGCAGAGAAAACTTTAATGACAAACGAAATTCTGCCGTAACCAGACAGCAAATTCCTCTTCTTCCATACCACCTGAAGCAAGTGTCACCATGACCTCTACCGCCTCTGGTGCATGAACCTGAATACGCACCCCATTCACTCTCAGAAACAACACACAACAACTCCAGGCCGTCCGTTTGTTTGCATCATTAAAAGGGTGGTTACGAGCAATACCATAAGCATAGGCCGCCGCCAGAGTAGCCATATCCGGCGCTTCACTCTCGGCATAATGCCAACGATTTTCTGGCCGGGCTAATGCGCTATGCAACAAGTCTTCGCTTTTGACGCCTTGTGTTCCGCCATATTCTCTGAGTGCTTGGTCATGCATGAACAGCACGACATCAGGTTCAAGAAACTCTGGTTTCTCAGTCATTACCGCTTAGCCAACTCCTGAAGCACATCAGCCTGCTCTCGAAGCGTCTCACGCGCCATTTGCATCTGACGTTCCAACTTCAAATTACGCTTCACCAGCTTGATGCCATCGGCCATCTCAACAAGCGTGAGTTCCTGCCCAACTTCCAGACCCAGCCGAATACGTGTTTCAGCAGGAAGGGTAATTCCGATAGAATTTCCCTGTTTCCGCACAACAACTGTTTCCATGACACATCTCCGTAATACAACTCGTATTACATAGCAGAGGCTATTGGCGCTATTCAACAACGAAACACTTATAAGTAGTCCGCTTAATTGAACACTGCGCCACTCTCTTGACTGCACCACGGGTTTGCCCGCACATTGAACCCGCAGTCACCATGTGAAGGATGATTTCGTCTGAAATTATCGTTCTGTTTCAATGGGTTGCCTGACTGGTTGCGACCAAAGCGAGCGGGTTCGAGTCCCGCAGTTCGCACCACCTTCTTTTTCCCGTTATAAATCAAAAACTTAAAGAAACTCAGCGTCACAGGACTGTAGCCGTGCGTCATAGGTCTAGCGTCATACTCAAGCCAAGCGCTGAGGTTGATCTTGATATGCAGAACATGACCAAGCGGGGGAACGTCTATTACGTCCGTTTTATCGTGCCGAAAGAGCGTTGGAGTGACGTGGGAGTGGCCACAGGTGCCTGTAACGGAACACGCAGAGACATCACGAAGTCTCTTGAGACAAGGATCACCGGGAAGCTCTTCGCAGACGTGATGCGGCTCTCTCTGTCATTCGAGAAGAGACAAACGCGGCTCTGATTGCACAAGGATGGCCCCCACTTCATGGTGACTGGAAGCCGTCATGGACTGCCAGCCTACAGACACAGCTCACCACCCAGGCGCTGGAAGCCCGGATAGCACTGGAAGATGCTGATACGTATCGAGAGCCGCACTATGAGAATGATGACCCGGACACAGGGCGCATTGTTTATGAAGGGACATCAGACCGGGATTTTGGTCTGGACATCGTGCGGGAAGAGCTATGGGAAACCGCACGGAAAATCGCAGAGGCAAGCCCGGACAGACAGACTGGACTGAAGCAGGCTGAAGCGGCCTATCACCAAGCGGTAGGGATTGCTACGGGCACAGCAACGCCTCTCAGTGTCCTGCTGGATCGCTGGTTTCCTCAGTTAGACGGGATTGTAACCAGAGAGTTGATAGACAGGCATCACCGCGCTTTCCTTCGGCTTGGACAGCACATAGCCGAGACACACGGCCTACAGACGGACGACCCGGAAGGCTATGCCCGAAGCGTCCCTATTGAACAGATAGACAGGAAGACAGCAGGGCATTTCAGGGAGTGGCTGGAAAGACTGCCGAACGTGGGTCCGCGTGTCGTAGCTGCCCATCTTTCGACCATGACGACCTTCTGGAAATGGGCGCAGGACGTAGGGTATGCGGAGGTTAATTTGTGGGAAGGATCAACACGCCGACTCAAAAATGACGGCTCTCATGCCGCACAGCCAAGAATCAACTGACGACACGCCGTAGCCCCAGCTAAATTTATGAAAATTCTTTCATGATAGACACATGCGCCACAATGATTTTCCACCCATCTTCCGTGTTAATCCATGTCTGTGTCTGCCGCCCGATACTCTCAGAGCCTTCTCTTTGAAACTCTAAACTTATTACGGCAACGTGATCACTTAGAGGGGTAATGCTCCGGCGTAGAACTGTGCGAGGCGGAGAGCCGCCCGACCTTGCGCGCCTGAAGGCCGCAATCTCTTCTTTGCCATAAAGATTTTCTCCCACGCCATACCGCACGACTTCAGAACCATCATAGAAAAAGCCATCGAGTAGATCGACGTTGTTGGATCCCAAAGCCTGTTCATATGCATCTGACAAGGCTGTTAGGGTGTATGCCAATTCTGGGGACGTTGGAAACATATCATCTTCTCTTGAGCACTTTAAGAAAATATACAGATGCGGGTGTGTTTATCAAAAATGATATCATGGGTCACTCTGATGTCTCGTATCCGCCACTCCTCCTCTCCGCGATAAAACACATGGGTGTCGAAAGAAGTGAAGGGCTCGAAAAACCCTTTTTTCTACCAAATTCAGAATTGCACTCCTTTGACGCTACTGCAATCAGAAAAACAGGTCTTTTCGCGCTCCCAAAGTCGAATGACAGCCAATAAAGACCTATCCAGGAATCGTGAGCTGTCTCTGATTTCCCGCCTTTTGAACTTAACGAGAAAGAAAGATTTTTCTGCGAGAGTATCCACTCCGTTTACGATCCGAGAGATGGCGTTAATCTGAATGAGTGTTGCGTCCACACCTATATCCTCCCTCCCCGCGCCTTCTTCCAGCATAACTCCTTCCCGTTCGGCAAACATTGGAACAAAAGAAGAAGCCAGTGCAAAAGTCTCTTCTTCATCAAATGGTCAACAGACGTCATTTCACTCAACACTATCTGCTAAAACGTCAGAAAAACCCACTTCGGAGAACAGCGGCACCCGTAGGAAAACTCATCTGAAACCTGACTTAACTGCGACTGAAAACACTCCCGCAAAAAATACAAATCAGACAAAGAAAACTGTCACATTAGGAACGGTAAATGTCGGAGAGAGTGTTTCATCTCTGCCCAAAAATATCGATTCCCTCAATTTTGTTGACACAAACGATGAGAACTCCATTCCTGACAGCTTGGAAAATACAGATAGTAGAAATATATCGATAAATTATAATAATATAGATATTGCAAAGAAAAATTCTTCAGTAGAAAGCAAAGATACTGCATCCGGCGCTGAATTAAATACACCAGATCATAAAAAAAATGACAAAGATATAGTCATAGATAATGTCGTCTATGCCCCCAACATCCCACAGGAATACAATAAATCTGAAAAAAATTCTGAAGAGTTCAAAAATAATATCTCATCAGACAATGTGTATCAGGGATCAAACAAGACAGACAATATTGAATCAATTTCAAAAAAAAATGACTTTCATAAAAATGCATCAAACAATGAACTGATCGATAGCAAAGAAAATCAGGAAATAACACAACCTGAACTCGATCAAAAATTGTCAAAAACCTCACAATCATCGACATTATCAACGGATTATACTCAAAAAATCTCCCAAAAAAATGAATATAACGAAGAAAAAAATAATTCATCTTCTGAAAAAACCGCAAATCGCGTCGACTTCATTTTAACAAATACAGATACTCATCAAAATTCACGAGAATCCACATCTTTATTGACTCAGAACATCAGTGACCCACCAAAATATCAGGAAAAAACAACAGCTACACGGGAAATCTCTCCCCCCGCCTCAGCAACCGATTCTATCATCATCGAGCAAAATGATGACTCGATCCTGAGTGTAAAAATGATTAATTCTAAAGAAAATACTCCAATTGAAATAGAAATTTCATCCCATGACCAAAATACAATTACAGCGCTTCAGGAACAGCGGGACGATTTAATACAATCTCTTGGCGCAAGCGGCATAAAAGCATCTAGCGAAAGCATAACTTTCAATCTCATGAGTCAATCAGATACCGATCGCAAAGAAGACGCTTATCCTGAAAATCATATTCTTAATAATGAATCTTCGTCATGGAATGGAAATCATCAGAGCAAAGATCAGCAAAGCCCAGACCAAGGACAGAATACAAGGCTGGCATGGGCTGGATCAGCATGGCTACCAAGCAGCGACGATATCAACGGAGCCAGCATTCCAAAAGAAGATAGTCAATCCACGCGTTACAATGTTCTGGGTTCAATTAACATTACGGTCTGAGGCAAAATTGACATGACAACTACAACAAATACCAAAAATTCGGCAGATACCCTTCTTGCAGCAGCCCAATCTGCGGCAAAGAGCGCGGCAAAGACAAATGCCACCTCCACAGCTTCCTCAACATCTTCCACGGCAGATTCGCTATCTTCACTAACTTCAAATTTTAACCAATTTCTTACACTTTTAACAACACAGCTCCAAAATCAGGATCCAAGCAATCCGATGAGCAGCGACACATTCACAAGTGAACTCGCTCAATTTGCAGGTGTTGAACAGCAGGTTCAGACAAATACCAATCTTTCAACACTCATTAACATAACCCAGAACGGGCAAGCTGCATCTGATATGTCCCTTACGGGCAAAGTGGCTTTGGCCAATAGCTCGAAATTACCTCTACAAAATGGTAGTGCGACGCTGGAATACAGCACGACCTCAGGGAAAACGCTTTCTATTGCAATTTCTGACTCTTCAGGAAATATCGTGAAAACAGATACATTCAACACGACATCCTCCTCTGGAGAATGGAATTGGGATGGCAAAAACTCTGCTGGCGAGCAATTAGCCGATGGTCAATATAACGTCGCTGTGGAAACCATTGACGATTCCGGCAATACGTCAGCAGTTCCCTTTAATGTGCGTGGTATCGTCACCGGTATAACACGATCCGGGAACAATCAGATCATCGATATGGGAGAAACAGAAATTCCCATGAGTGATGTTGTCTCTTATGACTCCGCAGCTTCCGGATCATAAGACATATCCATGGATCGCACTGCAACTGAATGTTGCAGTGCGCCGGAAGGCATCAATGAGATGCTTTTTCCTTTACAATCCATGATTTTATTCGTGTTTCCAGCATATCCAGAGGCATAGCGCCCCCAGACAGAACTGCATCATGGAATTTACGGATATCGAATTTATCCCCAAGTTCCTTTTTGGCTTCTTCACGCAAATTGAGAATTGTCTGCTGCCCTAGCATATAGCCCAAGGCCTGTGCCGGCCATGCAATATAACGATCAACTTCAGCTTCCATCCCCGGTTCACTCTCTGCTGGATGCGCACGGAAGAAATCGATCATCTGCTTGCGATCCCAATGCATGGCATGCACGCCGGTATCCAGCACCAGCCGGTCGGCCCGCAGAAGCTCACCATTCAAACGACCATAATCATTATAGAGATCTTTATAAAATCCTATATCCTTCCCCAAATGCTCGGCATACAAAGCCCAACCCTCGATATACGCAGTGTAGTCACCCTGCTGACGAAAAGCAGGAACAGGCATGGTTTGTGCAATAGCGATCTGCAAGTGATGGCCCGGGACGCCTTCATGATATGCCGTATCTTCAATCGTATAGATATCCCGCTTCGCATAATCTCCAGTGTTAACGAAAACAATACCCGGACGTGAACCATCAGGTGTCCCCTGATGATATTCGGCATCCGCAGCTTCATTTTCGCGATAAGCTTCCACGGGCCTCACTTCCAGAGGTGTCTTGGGAAGAATTCCAAACAGCTTGGGAAGTTCAGGCTGCATCTGTGCAATATAATGACGGTAAAGCTCAAGTATCTCATCCGGAGATTTTGCATAAAGCTTTTTGTCTGTTTGTACGGATTTACGCAAAGACGCGAGATCTGCAAATCCTAATTTATGAGCGATCTCTGTCATGTCTGCTTCAATTTTCTCCACCTGAGCCAGACCGATTGCGTGAATTTCCTCAGGTGTCTTTGTGGTGGTGGTCAATGACCTCACATCAAAACGATAGATGTCATCACCTCCTGGAAGGGCCCAGATCCCTTCATCCACTCGTCCGTTGGGCGCATAATCTTCTTTGAGGAACTGAGCAAATTTCTTGTAAGCAGGGCGAACATCGTTATTGACGGCCTGTATGATCTGCGTTTTCAAGCGCTTCTGATCAGCCACCGGAATAGAGCTGGGAAAATTCAGAGCTGGCATACCAAACACGTTCGCCGTGCCCACGGGCCCAGCAATAGAAGCCGCCTGCTGAGCAGCTTTTTCTAGAAGAAAGCGTGGCTGCATGAGCTTGTCTTTCATGCCAATACGACAAACTTCTTCTGTATCCTTGAGTATTTTTGGAATTGATTTCAGTCGCTCTATATATTCTTCATAATTCTTGACCGTTTTGAATGGGATGGAAGAAATAAAGCCCGGCAATGAAATCTGGATGCCATTAAATTGATCAACGGGCATTTCCCACAATTTCAGTTGTGCATATTCAATTCTATCCTTCAACTGACGAATCATCATGTCCAGACTCAGAATTTCCTGATCTGAAAGATGTGTTCTTGGAATTGATTCAAATTTTTTGAGGAATTCCTGGTTAATTTTTAAAACTTTTTCTGCATGCTCGGCAGATGCGTCACTCCACAGGTGATTGTATCTTTCATCACCAACAATCGTCGCCAGCTCCGGACTATTTTTGAGGGTAAATGCCCATTGCTCGTCCAGAAGCTGCTTCAGTTGAGCGCTTTCTGTCTGAGACGATGGGGCTGACGCAACCGCTGGTTCACAGAACGCATGGCCTGAAGACAGAAACGTTGCAACTAGAAATGCGGGAAGACGATAGCGCATTAAGGATCCTCTTAATCAAATTTTCTGTGAAGCGTTTGTAACGGAAATTTATTTCCCTGTAGAGTACCGCATGGCTTCGAGCATTGCGTTTGCAGCAAGCTCTCGGTAAGCGAATGACATGAAGCAAGACAATGCCGATGCCAAAGCCCCCCTTGTCTGGATTGCAGCAGGTGAAGCCAGCGGCGATGTGCTTGGAGCCCGCTTGATGACGGCTCTACGAAAGCAACTGCCGGATGTCCGCTTTGCCGGAATTGGTGGTGCCCATATGTCTGCCTTGGGATTGACAAGCCTTTTCCCAATGAAAGACCTGGCAGTGATGGGTCTTGTCGAAATTCTTCCACGATTACGCTCGCTTTCCCGCCGCCTTGATATGGCAGTCTGCGATGTTCAGGAGAAAATGCCTGATGTCGTTGTCACCATAGACAGCCCAGGCTTCATGCTTCGTCTTCTGCGACGGATTTCCGGCACGGGAATACCCCGCATCCACTATGTAGCTCCGCAAGTTTGGGCATGGCGCGAGCATAGAGTGAAGAAATTTCCCGGATTATGGGAAAAGCTTCTGGTTCTGCTGCCCTTCGAAAAAAAATTCTTTGCCCGACACGGCCTTAATTCATGCTTTGTCGGTCATCCGGTGCTTCAGTCCGGTGCAGACAAAGGCGATGCCGCACGTTTCCGTAAGCGTTACGGCATTACGCCGGAACAGAAAATCCTGATCCTCATGCCCGGCAGCCGGAAATCAGAAATTCCGAAACTGCTCCCTGTTTTCGGCAAAATGCTGCACCTGCTACAGGAAAAAATCCCTTCAATCGTTCCGGTCCTGCCTGTCTCTCCCGTTGTTGCCGAAAAAGTTTTGGAACAAACACGCGACTGGCCAATTCAGCCGCTTCTGATCCGGGATGTTGAAGACAAACATGACGCCTTCAAAGCAGCCGATGCCGCTCTGACAAAATCCGGAACATCGACACTCGAACTCGCTCTGGCCGGTGTGCCAATGGCGGTTACTTATCGCGTCAATCCAGTGACAGCAGCGATAGCACGCAGATTGATACGTGTTCGGTGGGTTGCCATGGTCAATATTCTGGCTGATCGAATGCTGGTTCCTGAATTGCTACAGGAAGACTGTCGCCCTGACCGACTGGCCGCCTTGACGGAACGTCTGATCACGGACCCTGTTGCTGCGAATGCCCAAAGAACCGGGTTTTCCGAAATCATGAAACAGCTTGAAGCCCCCGATCAACAGGAGCCGGCCGAAGCTGCCGCAACTGAAATTGTCCAGCTTCTTAAAAAAATCAGATAGATTTTTTGAAAGATGCTCTACCCAGACAATATCACGCCCTGAGAGAAACAATCCCTCTCGCGGGCAGGAAAGCAGCGCCATCTCTGACGCTGCTTCAATTTTTCTACCGGTGATAAACTAACTCAGGCCACTTTTTCAGCATTTTCTGAAATATCGAAGTCAACGACGCGGGCATAATCACGCGGCACGATATGCCAGAAGTCGGGAAGAACCTCGTCCCACTTATGCAACAGCATCTGCCCATAAGCTGAGTTAGTTTCAGCAACATGCGTTTCAACCAGCTCCCGCAAACGTTGCTGCCACTCTCCTGAGCGAACTTCACCCCACCAGAGCGTCTCCGGATTCACCTTTTTCTCGAAAGTGCGGTCCGGATCATAGACGAATGCCATTCCTCCTGTGAAACCCGCGCCAAAATTGTCGCCAATTTCTCCAAGAATAGCGATCATTCCTCCGGTCATATATTCACAGGCATTAGAGCCGCAGCCTTCGACAACCGCCACAGCGCCGGAATTACGGACGGCAAAACGCTCCCCAGCCAAACCCGCAGCATAGAGCGCACCAGACGTCGCTCCATAAAGCACGGTGTTGCCGATGATCGAGTTTTTATTGCTCACCAACGTTGCCGAGGCCGGAGGACGCACAACAATCGTCGCTCCCGAAAGCCCCTTGCCGACATAGTCATTTGAATCGCCATGGACTTCCAGCTTCAACCCCTGAACCGCAAAAGCGCCCAGAGATTGCCCTGCCGAACCACGCAGACGAACCGTCAGATGACCGGGCGCCAATGTGCTCATTCCATACTGACGCACGATCATGGAAGAAATCCGCGTGCCAATGGCGCGCATCGTATTCTGCACATTGTACTGCAGTTGCATCTTTTCCCCATGCTCGAACAAGGGGCGAGCATCGGCAATCATCTGCGCATCAAGGGTGTCCGGAACTTCATTACGGCCTTCCTGCGTGCAGTAACGGGCATGTGGACCCGGATCCGCCTGAACCAGAAGAGGATTCAGATCAAGATCATCAAGATAGGATGCGCCACGGGAAACCTGATGCAGGAGATCCGTACGTCCGATAATCTCGTTCAGACTACGGAAACCCAAAGAAGCCAGGATATTACGCACATCTTCTGCAATGAATGAGAAGAGATTGATAACCTTCTCCGGCGTGCCCTCAAATTTGGCCCGCATTTTCGGGTCCTGTGAACAGACGCCAACCGGACAGGTGTTCGAATGGCACTGCCGGACCATTATGCAGCCCATTGCCACAAGACTGGCGGTTCCGATGCCAAACTCTTCAGCGCCAAGCATCGCCGCGATCACAACATCACGACCTGTCTTCAGCCCGCCATCCGTGCGCAGTGTCACGCGGTGACGCAGACGGTTCAACATCAGAACCTGATGCGCTTCCGCAAGGCCAAGCTCCCATGGAAGACCGGCATATTTGACCGAACTCTGCGGACTGGCTCCGGTGCCACCACAATGGCCGGAAATCAGAATTGCATCTGCCTTGGCCTTGGCAACACCAGCCGCAATCGTGCCAATACCTGAACGGGCAACAAGTTTTACCGTAACCTTGGCATCCGGATTGATCTGCTTAAGGTCATAGATGAGCTGCGCCAAATCCTCAATCGAGTAGATATCATGATGCGGCGGTGGAGAAATCAGGGTCACGCCTGGCGTTGCATGACGAAGCTTCGCAATCAGTTCCGTCACCTTGAAACCCGGGAGCTGTCCACCTTCTCCCGGCTTGGCGCCTTGCGCCACCTTGATTTCAAGCTCGCGACAATCGTTCAGATACTGCGCCGTCACGCCAAAACGCCCGGATGCAACCTGTTTGATCGCAGAGGATGCGTTATCGCCATTCGGACGCGGTTTGGCACGTGCCGGATCTTCACCGCCCTCGCCTGAATCAGAACGCGCACCGATGCGGTTCATGGCGATTGACAGCGTTTCATGAGCCTCGGGGCTGAGAGCGCCAAGAGAAATGGCCGGGGCAATCAACCGCTTGCGCAGCTGTGTGATGCTCTCAACTTCCTCGACCGCAATCGGTTGACGATCACTCTTGAAATTCAGAAGATCACGCAAAGCAACTGGCTTCTGACGTGCCACAGCATCAGCATAGCGCTGATACAGTGCAAAGTTATCCGTTCCGACAGCCGTCTGCAGCATGTGGATCAGATTGGCGTCAAAAGCGTGAACTTCAGACTCACGACGCAATTTATAAAGACCACCGACCGGAAGCACCGTCGCGCCGGGCGTCCATGCCTTTCCGTGGAATGTCAGAACATTGCTTGCAATACCGGGAAGCCCAATACCCGAAATGCGCGAAGGCATGCCCGGGAAAAATTCAGCGGTCAGAGCGCGGGAAAGTCCCAGGGCCTCAAAATTACATCCACCCCGATAAGACGCCATGATCGAAATGCCCATCTTGGACATGATCTTGAGCAAGCCTTTGTCGATGGCCTTGCGATAACGCTCGACAGCCTCTCTCAGCGTCATGGGGCCAAACAGACCCCGACGCACACGGTCAGCAATGCTTTCCTGAGCCAGATATGGGTTTACGGTCGTTGCGCCAACACCCAATGTGACAGCAATCGCGTGAACATCGACAGCATCCGCCATGCGAATATTCACTGATGTGAACGTGCGAAGTGAATGCTTGACCAGATGTGTGTGAACGGCAGCAACCGCCAGAATGCCGGGGATTCCAGCACGCTCGGATGATTGTGCCTCATCCGTCAGGAAGACATGCTTGCACCCTTCACGAACACGGTCCTCTGCTTCTGTACGGATACGCGCAATCGCATCACGCAAACCGGCTTCACCATCGGCAACAGGGAATGTGCAATCAATGATGCAGGCGTCATCACCGCAGAAATTCAGCAGAGCATCATATTCACCGCTCGTCAGAACCGGGCTCGGAAGTTGCAAAAGATCGCACTGGACTTCCGTTTGCTCCAGAATATTGCCCAGATTCCCCAGTCTTGTGAAAAGGCTCATGACCCGGGCTTCACGCAGGGAATCAATCGGCGGGTTGGTCACCTGACTGAAGCTCTGACGGAAATAATGCGCCAGACCCCGGTAACGTTCAGAAATCACGGCCAGCGGTGTATCATCACCCATGGAACCGACAGCTTCCTGAGCAGTCTCGACCATCGGATGAAGGATCGTCTCCAGCTCTTCCAGGGTCGTTCCCACAGCAAGCTGACGCCGCCGCAGATCATCACCATGATACATTTCCGGCTCAGTGGCCGCATCACGCACAATGGCACCAATTTTCTGGATCTTTTTGACCCAGCGTCCGAAATCCTGACGGCTGGCAAGAAGATCCAGAATGCCTTCGTTGTCATAACGCTCAGCCGTGTCGAGATCGATGGCGATCATCTCCCCCGGACCAAGACGGCCACGGCTGACAATCTGCGAAACCGGCACATGAACCATTCCGGTTTCAGAACCGACAATCAGAAGGCCATTAGATGTTTCCATGTAACGCAGGGGGCGCAGCCCGGACCGATCAAGTCCGGCGATCACCCAGCGACCATCAGTTGCGCAGAGAGCAGCCGGACCATCCCATGGTTCCATAACTGCGTTACAGTATTTGAACATGTCACGATGCGCCTTCTTCATTGAAGAGTGCGCTCCGACACTGGCTGGCACCATCAGGGCCTTGGCAGCCGGGGCATCGCGTCCCGAATGCGTCAGAAGTTCGAATACGTTATCAAGTGTTGCGGTATCCGACCCCCCCACCTGAACGATCGGCTTGATGTCCTCCATATAGGGATCAAGCGATGGATCAGACAGACGCGTCTCATGACTACGCATCCAGTTGATGTTGCCCGAAATCGTATTGATTTCACCATTATGCGCCAGACGGCGAAACGGCTGGGCCAATTTCCACGTGGGGAAAGTATTGGTCGAATAACGCTGGTGATAAATCACAAAACGGCTTTTGACGCGCTGATCAAGCAAATCCGGATAAAAATCCGTGATATGCTCGGCAAGGAACATGCCCTTATAGATCAGGGAA
>JAAYUA010000181.1 GCA_012517935.1 Acetobacter sp.
AATTTTTGAGAAAACATCATGAGTTTTCTATCACTTCTGTTCTATTGGAGTAGCTGATAATCAGATGGAGATTCTTTGAGATAGAAGATGCGGCTTGCTGCGATGTGGATTGCGGACATGAAAGTGTGTGCGCAGCGGTCGTATCTGGTTGCCACCCGTCGCCAGTCTTTCAGCTTTGCGAACATGTTTTCGATCAGGTTGCGCTTTTTATACAGATGCCAATTGTAAGGTGGCTTTGATTTCTGGTTCTTCTTCGGCGGAATACAGGCTGTGATATTGCGTTCTGCAAGTGATAACCTGATCTGGTTGCTGTCGTAGCCTCTGTCCCCGATGACTTCTTCTGTCTCATCGGGGAGGTCTGCCAGAAGCACGTCTGCGCCTTTGAAATCACTGACCTGTCCAGCAGTCAGATGAAGGCGGACAGGTCGGCCCTGATCATCGCACACGGCATGAAGTTTTGAGTTCAGGCCGCCTTTTGTCCGTCCGATATGGCGGGGAAAAGCTCTTTTTTTGAGGAGAGACGCTGCCGTTCTGTGCGTGTTGAGATGTGTTGCATCAATCATCAGACGCTTCGAACGGCCAGCCTATTCTGTCAGGGCCACAAATATCCTGTCAAAGACACCAAGACGGCTCCAATGGCTCCACCGGATAAAGCGGTTGTATAAAGTCTTGTGCGGAGCATACGCTTTCGGAGCGTCTTTCCACTGAAGACCGTTATGGATGACATAAACGATCCCGCTCAGAACACGACGGTCATCCACACGCCGAACCCCAATGTGCCAGCGGGGAAAACGGCTGGAGCCGTTTCATCTGGCGCTCAGACAGCAAAAACACGTCACTCACAGGCTCAACCTTCATCGGTAAGCCTGTGAATCACAACGCCCCGCTCAGTTCAAAGAATTAACAGGTCCTGAGCCTAGGTTCGCGTCGCGCGCCACGGCGAGTAGAACTGTACGGGCCGCCGCGGCTTCACTGAAACTCCACAGCGAGCGACTTGGGCCCATAAGGCAAACTTCATGTCGTTTGTGCCGCGAATTACCGTCGAGTGTGAGTGGGGGGGCGCGTCTACGCAGTTCACCAACGACGTTCCTGAGATTATAATAAACACAAGTTTGCTGTTATATTAATATACTGTATAATCATATAGTATGATAAAAATTAAACTATAACATTGAGTGTATTAATGTTTAAAGCCAACTGCTTATACACAGGGTGCGTGCGCGTATGCATGTCGCGGTTGGCGTGACGGCTATCCGTTATGACTGAAGGAGCTTTCCGGAGCACGGAAGGGTCACGCGAACTAGCGGCCCTTTTCAGACAAAATTTCCCGTGGCTCGTACGGTACCTTGGACGCAAGCTCGGAAGCGTCGAACGTGGCGAAGATGCCGCGTCGGAGGTCTTTGTGCGGGTCGCGCGCAGCCGAAATGTGGATACTCTGCTATCTCCGCGGGCCTACCTTCTTGTTGTTGCGAGGCGCCTGATCGGGGAACTTCGAGGTCGAGGGATGCTGGAACAAACCTATCTGGAGGCCTTATCCCACGTAACCGAAACATCCAGTGCTTCGCCAGAGGCGGTCGTCAGCCATCTTCAGGAAGTCCGGGTGATCGACGCTGCGCTTGCTACACTGGCGCCCCGAGCGAGATTGGCCTTTGTTATGCATCGCATCGACGGAAAGACGCATGCAGAAATTGCGGAACATCTGGGAGTTTCGATCAGCATGGTCAGAAAATATATTACAATGTCAGAACAAAAATGTCGTGCAAATTTGAGCGACACGTAAAAGGATTGTCCTCAATGCCCGACAATGTGCCACCTCCGGACGCTTTAGACCGCACACTAGCTGAAATGCGACGACAACTGGGCGCGTCCAAAGTTGGAAGAAGCTATGAGCGGCGTATCAACCGTCGCAGCTTTCTGATGAGGACAGCGACAGCAGCGACGCTCGCAGGTGGCGGGGTATACGTCGTCAGAGACAATGACATCGAATTGCCGGGTATGGAGGCGGACGTTCATACGGCTACCGCACAAATCCAACAGATCGAACTTGCCGAATCGTCACGGATCACTCTGGCGCCGAGAACGGCTGTCGACATCAGTCACGAGCAAGGCGTCTCTCTTGTCCGCCTCAGACATGGGACTGTTCTATTTGAACCAGACGAATCACGACCGTCCGCTGCTGTTCGTGTAGAAACACGAATGGGCATGGTCGAGACGATTTCAGCGCCTTTTCAGATGAGTGCCTCTTCTCACTCGCTCGCTGTTTCGGCTGCCAATATCCCGGTCGCGCTACACACTCAGAAGGATCAATTGGTGCCTGTCCCAGCGGGTTGTTCGGTCGAAATGTCGTCGTCGGGCATGCTCAGGACTACGTCGCAGTGGGACGATGTCAGAGCGTGGACCAGAGGGGATCTTATCGTCAAAAGCGGCACGCTTCGCGATATTGTAGTTGGCCTGCGTCCCTACTGGGATGGACGTATCGTGATGTCACCGAGGGCGGCTGATATCCCCGCTGCAGGTGTGTTTTCGCTTCTACAGGTGGACCGCACCCTGGGACAACTCAGCGCAGACTTCCCAATCGAGATCAGTTACATGCCGTTTAGGACTGTCCTCATCACAGCGATATCCTGATCCAGTAAACACTATATAAATTAGTATAATTATTTTTTTATACTTTTAGGTGTCAGTTTTTTTATCTCACCACTCTCTATGGTTGAAACAACCTGAACGTGACCGAGAGTGCGGAAAGATATGACAAAAGTCAGGCGATGGAATCGGGTCGTCGCGTCGCTGATGATAGCAGGGGTAGCTGGGCGGCACGCGTTGGCGGAAACGCCAAGAGCTTATCATTTTGCTTTGCCTTCAGCGCCTTTAGCCGAAACACTGATTCGTATTTCGGCTCAGAGCCACTCGCATATTGGCTTTTCGCCAACGCTCACGGCGGGCCTTAGAGCTGGTCCAATCCAAGGATTTCTGACTCCATTGCAGGCGGTGAATGCAGCATTGGCGGGAACTAACCTCTCGCTCAAAACTCAAGCTGACGGAAGTCTGGCAATCGAGCGGGAGGCTGTGACTGCCAAAACCGCGTCCAACCTAAGCCCCGAGCCAGCGACGCCCAAATCTTCCGCAGCCGTGAGCAAGGCCGAGAATGTCGAGCACATAGAGGCTCGTGGTATGCGTTCCACACGAATTCACCTGCAAAACAAGCCTGTAGCCTCTACAACAGTTGATAAACAGCAGATTGAGCTTAATCAGATCACAAACCTGCAGGAAGCTATACGGCTTCAGCCAAGTGTACAATTTCAATCGGCGAACCTGCGTAATACAACCATTAACATCAGGGGCCTCGGAGCCGCTTCTACGGGCACAGATGGTCTCGAAAATGGCGCGGCCGTTTATATCGACGGCATATATCAGGCGCGGCCAGGCACAGCGCTTTTTGATATTCCAGAGCTGGAAAGCGTGACCGTTCTTAAGGGACCGCAAGGCACTCTGGGCGGTATTGATACGACGTCGGGAGCAATCCAGATTGAAACGCGCCTCCCTTCATTTCGACGCAGAGCGGAGCTGGAGGGGCAGGCAGGAAATTACGGCGAATATATGATCAAGGCCGATTACTCTCAGGCTTTAGGACACTCTGAAAAAGCCGCGTTCAGCGTGGACTATTTTCAGTCTTCTCTCGGTGGGTATGTTAAAAACATTTACACTAACAACACGATTTATGGGTATCTGGACCGTGGCGTGAGAGGGCAGCTTCTTCTTCGTCCCGACGATGACGGCAATCTCCAAATCCGTATTATCGGCGGATATAACCATAACTCCAACAGTATGGGCGTAGGACTCTACAACGGCACGGTTACCCGCTACGGGAACGGAAAGCCGATCTCCAGCACCTATATTCAGGCGGCTCAGCGCGCAGGTTACAAGATTCCTGCGGCTAACCCTTATGGCTTTGGGACCGATATCAACAGTCAGCAAATGATCAGGTCAGAAGATGCGAATCTGAGCATGCACGCTGACTACAATTTGCACGGCTATACTTTGTCATCCATCTCTGCCGGGTCGATATGGAATTTCTATCCACGCCTGGATTCAGATTCCACGGGTATAGACATTTATGCAGCCAATCAGGCCCAGAATTACCAACGGCAGTTCACACAAGAGTTTCGGATCACGTCGCCATCTCATCGTCCGTTCGAGTATAGCGGGGGCCTGTTCTATATGTGGCAGGAAGTCAAAGATCACTCGCGCAAAACGTACGGTTCGCAATACGCAGCTTACAGTGCGTCTGCGTCGGCAACTCCGGAATCCATCGCCCTGACGGACAGGGCACTGAACGGACTCAGCATTCTTTCCAATGAAAAGCCCACTACGAACGCTTATTCCGCTTATGCCAACGCGACATGGCACGCTTTGCCTCGTCTGGATATAACGGGAGGTTTTCGTTACACATATGAGACAAAAAACGGAAGCTTCATCCAATATCTGAATGGCGGAGGCAATGTCACGGGTCTGAATGCCTCGCAAAAAGCAGCTGTGCTGCAACAGCGTGCTGCACAGCTTGCTGCCGATCCGTATCAGGCATTGAAGCACGACAATGGGCTGATCTCTGGCCAGATGACGGTCAGTTATCACGTCACTCCCACCCAATTGGTCTATGGTACTTATTCGAGGGGAGCAAAATCCGGAGGCGTGCTCTTGATTGGGCTTGCGTCCAATGTTCCCGCGACTGTCAAATCCGAATATCTCGACAACTATGAGATCGGGTATAAGAGCACGTTCCTGAACAGAAAAATTACTTTTAATGCAGATGCGTTCTGGATGGTCGATCACAATTACCAGACGTCGATAGTGCAATATAATAACGCAGGTCTCGCGCTGACATACCTTGCCAACGCCAAATCTGCTATTACGCGCGGTTTCGAAGCAGATCTGCGCTACAATCCGACTTCAAATTTCTCCATGTTCGCATCTGCGACCTATGACGACGCATATTATAATTCATTCGCGAACGCTCCCTGCGCGATAGAGAACTCGTATAATAAATCTTGTAACTTTACCGGCTCTCGCCTGGCTCTCGTTCCGAAATGGGTCGGAGTTCTTGGTGCTGATTACCAGCATGCCGTCGGACATGTCGGAGGCGTCAACCTCATGGCTTACGGCGGTGCGACATACACAATGCAATCCTCGTTCTTCGCCGCCACCAATGATTCAATCTACAGCCGGATTAATGGTTACGCTTTGTTGAATCTGACTTTTGGACTTCGTAGCGAAGATCGAAAATGGGATGTCTCAGGCTGGATTCATAACGCCACCGATAAAAAGTACTTCACACTATTGGCAGGAAGCTCACCCCTTACGGCTCAGGTGGGTATGCCACTCGCATTTGGCGGCACTGTCCGACTGCGTCTGTGAAGGCGCCATTTCTCATGTCTAAAAACCAAAAAGAGAGACCGCTAAAGCCATGCTGTTCCCCTGCGCGTGGCCAGATTGCGCCAACGTCGTCACTACAAAGTACCGGTGTGCTGGCGGATCACTCTACCAGTATCAAGTGCGACCGCCCTTTTCAGGAAAGAACATCACGTCGAGCTACTGCTTTCGATCCATTCAACATGGCCCTCATTCCGGGAGGTTTTTACGAGATTGGATATGAAGGCTCACAGGCACATATCGCGGACGGAGAGGGACCGGTCAGACAGATTGAAATAAACGCCTTCCTTATGGATCGCTTCTGCGTGACCAACCAGGACTTCGCTGTTTTCGTGGCGGCCACCGGTTACAAAACCGAAGCAGAGTGCTTTGGCTGGTCGTTTGTGTTTCACACTGACGTGCGGCCTTCCGCCCGTCGCGACGTATTGCCAGCAAGGTTGCCTGGCGCACCCTGGTGGCGTGCAGTTCGTGGCGCCTTCTGGAGGCGGCCTCAGGGAAGAGGGTCGCACATCACTGGACGGGAGCGGCACCCAGTCGTGCATGTTTCCTGGAATGACGCGCAGGCTTATGCAGTCTGGAAAGGAAAGCGCCTGCCCACAGAGAGTGAATGGGAGGTGGCCGCCCGAGGCGGATTGAACGGCGCCATATATCCATGGGGCGACGAATTGATGCCGAATGGACACCATCGAAGCAACACCTGGCAGGGAATTTTTCCGGATGCAGATGTAGCCGAGGATGGTTATGCGGGAACGGCGCCTGTGGATGCGTTTGCGCCTAACGGCTACGGGCTGTTCAACATGACCGGAAATGTGTGGGAATGGTGTTCAGATTTCTGGAGCGCAAATTGGCACATAGTTGCAACCGATGCGACGCGAAAAAGCCCGCAAGGGCCGAATGAAGGGAGCGATCGCGTCATTCGTGGCGGCTCTTATCTGTGTCACGCTTCCTACTGCAATCGCTATCGTGTCGCCGCCAGGACGCGCACTGGGCCCGATAGTTCTTTATGCCATCTTGGCTTTCGCTGTGCCGCCGATATCGACAATTCGTACGAACTTTGATGAAAACAATGACTGGAAACTCAATGACGACGCTTACCCGACGTGCACTTCTATCCACCACCGCGCAAGCGACGATGGCGGCGGCGCTGCCATCCATCGCGCACGCCGAGCCTCAGTCACAGCGTCGTCCAAATATAATTTATATCATTGCTGATGATCTCGGTGTTTACGATCTTGGTTGCTATGGGCAAAAGAAGATTCGCACGCCCAATATCGATGCACTGGCCGCCAATGGCATGCTCTTCAACAGCGCTTA
>JAAYUA010000182.1 GCA_012517935.1 Acetobacter sp.
AGGACGTAAAAACAGCATCAGATAATATAAAAATTGCAGAACAGGCGATTATCGCAGCACATGAAGCCGCCATGGATCTGAATTCAGGAGATCATATAGTGGAAGCCTATTCACTCTGGCTTCCAACAGGCAAAGCCGTTGTATCTCAGGCCAGAGCTTCGGAAGGTAAAGCACTGACAGAACTCGCGTCAGCACGCATCAATCTGACACTGGCACGTTCTGCGCTGCAAGCTGCCGAGAAACTGGAAGAAAAGCGCCTGCACGAAAAGAAAGAGCAGGCTATGCGCATGGAGCAGAATCAGATCGATGAATCCGCTTTATCCGCATGGCGTCTCAAGGCAAAAAAACATTGAGATTAAAGAAGAATGTTTCCCGACAAGAAACACAGAGAAGAGCGGAAAAACATTCATCATTCTGGATTTTTTCTGCCCCTACTGACGATGATATAAAATCACAGGCAGCAGAAGGCATCACCCATAAATCATAAGCCGTTTTTCAAAAACGTGTCTTATGCTTCCAATGCTTCCGGTTCCGCCCGGGTGCGTTTGACCAGCAGTTTATTCAAGGCGTGAAGATAAGCACGGACAGCAGAAACAACCGTATCCGCATCCGCACCCTGACCATCCACCAGTCGACCATCTTCCTCAAGACGAACGGTGGTGCGTGCCTGCGCATCAGTTCCTTCCGTCACAGCACCGACGGAGTAAAGAGCCAGCCGGGCATCATGCGGAAATGCTGAGCGAATAGCGTGGAAAGCAGCATCCACAGGACCATTTCCTGTTGCAGAGGCTTCAATCATCTCGCCATCAACTTCAATTTCCAGCGTTGCTTCTGCAGGACGCTTCGAACCGGACGAGACTTCGAGACCGTGGAAACGGATACGGGCATGGTCCCGCGCCTCATCATCAACCAACGCGACAATGTCTTCGTCGTAAACAACCTTTTTGCGATCGGCCAGATCCTTGAAACGCGCGAACGCATCATTCAGACGATCGTCAGCCATTTCGCCATATCCAAGCGCGACCAGCTTGTCACGGAAAGCAGCACGTCCGGAATGCTTGCCCATAACCAGAGAAGTCTTGGACCAGCCCACGCTTTCCGGTGTCATGATTTCATAGGTTGCAGCGTTTTTCAGGATACCATCCTGATGGATGCCACTTTCATGCGCAAAGGCGTTACGCCCGACGATCGCCTTGTTCGGCTGCACGTCAAAACCGGTAATCGTGGCCAGCATGCGGGAAAGACGCAGCAGCTTTTCCGTGACGATTCTGTTGGTGTAAGGATACTGATCGTTACGCGTGCGGATCGCCATGACGATCTCTTCCAGCGCGGCATTTCCGGCGCGTTCGCCAATGCCGTTGATCGTGCATTCGATCTGACGGGCACCGCCACGCAGAGAAGCCAGTGTATTGGCAACGCCCAACCCCAGATCATTGTGATTATGAGCCGAGAAAATCACACTGTCCGCACCCGGAACACGCGCTTTCAACATGGCGAAAATCTTCTCCATGTCTTCCGGTGTCGCATAACCAACAGTATCAGGGATGTTGATGGTGGTCGCACCAGCCTTGATCGCGGCTTCCACGCAACGGCACAGGAAATCCGGCTCCGTGCGCGAGCCATCTTCTGCCGACCATTCCACGTCATCAGTCAGGTTACGTGCAGCCTTGTTGCCTTCGGTGATGATTTCCAGAACGGTCTCCGGCTCCATCCGCAACTTGTATTTCATGTGCAGGGGTGAGGTGGAGATGAAGTTATGGATCCGCCCACGCTCTGCGTGCGCAATCGCCTCTCCTGCCACCTGAATATCATTCCGGCCACCCGAACGCGCCAGAGCACAGACAACGGCCCCACGCACGATACGGGCGATTTCGCTCACAGACTCGAAATCACCTTTGGAAGCAACCGGAAAGCCTGCTTCGATAACATCGACTCCAAGATCAGCCAGAGCTTCTGCCATACGCAGCTTTTCTTCCAGATTCATGGAAAAGCCGGGCGACTGCTCGCCATCACGCAGGGTCGTGTCAAAAATAATCGTGCGGCTATCGTCGATCTGTCCGAAGGAAGGATGTACGAAAGTCATGTGAACCTCGGTCTGGTCAATCTGCGACGGGAGTCCGTTCCCGTCATATCCATCTCTTCCCATGCCTTTCGGCTTAAGCGGGAAGTCATACTCAGCTTAACCCCTGGGCGCACCGGCACTCCGTCCGGCATGATCGCTCAGGGGCGAATAAGTCGAAGGGCAGAAAGACGTAGAAGGTCGCGCGCGATCATTGCGCAAAGTGGCGCTTCATGAACGGAAAGGGGGCGACCTGAAACCATGGGAACTTCCTATACCCACTCATCCAAACGATGCAACAACGAATTCATCACTGTGTGTCATGCGAAAAACACAGGGTGATCGTAAGAACCCGTTTCTGAACGATTGATCCATGACCTGATCACCACAGAATAAAACCTCCCGCAGCAAGATTTCTGCCTCCAGATTGTCTCATGTTTCGTTGTGGTTCATTGTCCCGACGGATTTATGCCCCGCCTCCAGCGGGTCCACACAATGGAGACCCTGCACATGACCGAACCACAGTCTGATTCGCTGGACTTACTGCTTTCACGCCATTCGACAGATCATTTACAGGAACCCGCGCCCACAGGCGCAATGCTGGAAACCATTCTGTCAGCTGCGATGCGCGCACCTGACCACGGACGCCTGCGCCCCTGGCGCATGGCGGTTGTTCAGGGAGACAACCGTCACAAACTTGCAGAGCTGATTGTCAGCAGCATGAAGCGCATGGATCCGGAAGTTCCGGAAATGAAAATCCAGAAACGTTTCTCACGCTTCTCTTCAATGCCCATGACCATCGTGCTGGGGCGGCATCTGCGGCCGGACAACAAA
>JAAYUA010000183.1 GCA_012517935.1 Acetobacter sp.
ACGACGGATTTCGGTAATCTGCTGTTGCATGGCGTGGGAACGGAAGAAGACAGGCAGCATATTCGCCAACATTATGAACAGGCTGCTGAATCCGGCAATCTTGTTGGTGCCTTCAATTTCGGTGTCTGTCTGGCGGAAGGCGTGGGGACGGACAGGAATGAGAGGGAAGCGGTGACCTGGATGCGCAGGGCTGCCGATGGCGTTGTGAACGCACAATACTGGTATGGCCTGATGCTTCTGGAAGGGCGTGGGACGGAAATCCAGCCGGAAGAAGGGCGTGTCTGGCTCGGTAAAGCGGCCGAAGCCGGGATGATTGACGCGCAACTGGCATATGCAAGATTGCTGGTCGAGGGCATTGGCGGACCTGAGGATCATTCGGGTGCGCTTGCCATGTATATTCGCGCTGCTGAGGCTGGGAGCGTCCCGGCCATGTTCTCCCTTGGGGCGATGTATGGCGGCGGGCATGAGGTTGAAAAGGACACATCTCTGGCCCGGAAGTGGTTTGCCGCAGCCGCGGAAGCAGGTCATCCGGTCGCCCAGTTGATGATGGCGCGTTATTGCGCACAGGGTATTGCCGGAGAGGTCGATCGGGAAGCTGCTCTGATCTGGTACAGAAAATCTGAAGCTCAGGGGATTGTGCAGGCCAGTGCCGAACTCTCCCAATTGGATCTGTTGCCGGAACTATCTTTTGAGGAAGAAAATGAGGCGGTCACGCTGTCATGACTAAAATAAGCCTGATACGTCGGAAGAGCGGATTGAGGTGAAAGAAGCCCGGGACACGGATCCTGATCACATGATGTCCTCTGATGAGGATATATCCGTACCGCCGGGAGCAATTACCACACTTGATCGCGCAAACTGGCGTGTCGTGGCTCAGGCTCAGGCGCAGAAAGCCTTTTCACGCGGTGAGAAAGCCTTTCACTCCGGAGATCTTGAAACCGCATTGTGTTTTCTTGAGCGTGCCCATCGTCTGGCACCGAATGCTTCGGATATTTCTCTCCTTCTGGCTGCCGTGCGATGTGGATGCGGTTTTCAAAAAGAAGCGATCCCTCTTCTTGAAGGGCTATTGGAAAAAAACGCAAGTTTACAGATTCGTCTTCTCCTGTCGGGCGCATTTCTGGCCTGCCGTCAGATAAAGGAAGCAGAAACGGCGCTTTCGGAAATTCTTGGACGTTACATCTGCACGAATGATGTTGTTCTTCTGGCGGACCAAATCAGTCATCTGACCGGAAGAGGCTGGTGCGGCATTGCAGAAGGGGAAGCTGTTATCTGTGGCGGCGGAGTGCGTGCTCCGATTATGCGAGACGTTTCAGGAAAGCGTTTGCGTGCGGTCCTTGAAAACGGTCGTTTCTATCTGGACGCTGACATTATCAGATCAGGCGATGTGCATGTTTCAGAGGGAAACGGCGTATTACTGGGAAGTCCACTACAGTTTTGTTTCCCTCGTCGCAGCGAAGGTTTTGTGGAGGCGACGCCTGATGGTGGGATCAAGGGATGGATCCGTTACCCCTATGATTCAGCCCGCGTCCCGACAATCATGTTGTGTGATGCACGGACAGGAAACATTCTGACGACGTTGGCGTGTAATGAAATCCTGCATGGCGGGAGTTCCGTTCTCGCATCTGATGGACTGCGGATCTTTCAGATTCCATACTCGTCTTTGCCTGACATTGAACTTCGTGTTCTCGGATTGGACGGCGTGGATCTGCGAGGGAGTCCGATTGATCCCGGGCTGGAGCGGCGTGCGGCCAGGTGGGTTTCAACTTATTTGTCCGGCCGTGGGGCTGAGAAGAATGAAACTATTCCGGCATTTTTATCTGTTCCGGTTTCTCCGGAATTGCCGCCACGTCGCCGGAATACCGTAAGAAAATTTTCTGGTGTTCTTATTGTTGTTCCTGTTTTCAAGGATGTTGCGGCAACGGAAGCGTGCCTGCAGAGCTTATGCAAGACAATATTCGGGAGCAGGAAAGACGGAAGGAAGAAAATTTCTTCCATAGAGATACTGGTTGTTGATGATGCTTCGCCAGATGTCTTGATGCGCGAGATGCTTGCCGGTTTTGAGGCGCGAGGTTTTGTGCGTGTGTTACGTCTTGCAGAAAATCTTGGTTTTCCCGGCGCAGTAAATGTTGGTCTGGAACAGGCGGGTGATCGTGACGTTGTTCTGTTGAACAGCGATACATATGTGACTGAAGGGTGGCTGGCTGGGTTGTTGCGAGTTGCGGAAGCGGCTCCGGACCACGGAACGGTTACACCTTTTTCCAATGATGCAACCATTCTGTCTTATCCGGGACTGACGGGAAATGCAGTTCCTGATCATCAGCTGGCGGACGAATTCTCCGTTTTCATGTCGGAAGCTAATGGCAGTTCTTCTATTGAAATTCCGACAGCGCACGGGTTCTGCATGTTGATCCGCAATGACTGCCTGCGTGAGGTGGGGTATTTGCGGGAAGATGTGTTTGCCCAAGGGTATGGTGAAGAAAACGATTTCTGTATGCGCGCCAGAATGCAGGGGTGGCGACATCTTGCCGCGACAGGAATTTTCGTAGCGCACCTAGGTTCTGGTTCGTTTGGGCGGGGCATGGCAGCCACCGCTCTGCTTGAGCGGAATGTCGGGATTCTGAATCGTCTCCATCCTGGATATGATCAGCTCATCCGGGCATTTTGTGACAGGGATCCTCTTTTCGGAGCGCGTCGTCGCATTGATCTTTTGCGTTGGAAAAAGCGAAGATCCCAAGCGAAGAAAACGATCCTTCTGATTGCGCATGATCAGGGTGGGGGCGTGGAGCGGGCTGTGCAGGAGCGCGTTGTCGCGTTGCGCCGGGTTCATGTCGATGTTGTTGTGGTTGTTCCCGTCAGCAATGGATGCCGTGTTGTCGTTGGCGGAGATAAGCTGAGAACGGGAGGAAATTTTCCGAATCTTCGTTGGCGTATTCCTGAAGAATGGTCTGATTTTCTATTATTTCTTCAAAATGAAGATTTGATGTCTGTCGAGGTTCATCATTATACCGGTCACCATGTCCTTATAAGGCAGTTGGCTGACCATCTGGGGCTTCCGATTGATTTCAGATTGCATGATTACGCGGCTTTCTGTCCTCGCGTGTCTTTAACGGGGCCAGCCGGTCATTATTGTGGGGAACCTGACCTTCCAGGCTGTGAACGATGTGTCAGGGAGGCTGGAGCCCGGACGTCTTTCAGTGGCACGGTAGCGCGTTACGTTGCGCGTGCGGACAAGGAGCTGCGGGCCGCACGTTCCGTTACTGTGCCTTCAATGGACATGAGTCGACGCATTCAACGTCATTTCCCGGGATTGAAAACGATCGTTGAACCTCTCGAAAATGATCGTCCGGATTTGTCACTTTCTGAATTTTCACGGGATTGTCTTGCTGATCGGAGGCCGGCTGCAGAGGTGGGCATTCCCAGACGGCATCGGTGGCGCGTTTGCGTGATTGGAGCGCTGGGTCCGGAGAAAGGTCTGGATATCCTTCATGCGATGGCTCAGGATGCAGAAGCACGATCCCTGCCACTGGAGTTCGTGATTGTTGGATATACATCTGACGATGAAAAGCTCATGAAAACAGGTCATGTTTTCATGACAGGCCCTTATTCGGAAGGAGAGGTAGAGGATATCGTTCGTGTACAGAAAGCCGATATGGCGTTTCTGCCTTCCGTGTGGCCTGAAACATGGAGCTTCACTTTGGGCGCTGCATGGCGTTCAGGGCTGAACGTCGCTGCTTTTGATATGGGAGCTCCTGCGGAACGCATACGAATGACAGGACGCGGCTATCTTTTTCCTCCGAGTTTGCCTGCGGGAGAGTTGAATCTAATCCTGCAACGTTTATGTGTCGGTTCATGCGGTCCGGATAGTCGGACAGCATGAAATTAAATTTGTAATTCCGGGTAAACGGGATACTGTTACTTCCCGGAGATGTATGAAAACATTGGGATAATGAATGTCGCAAAATGATCAGGCGCCGAAGACGGGCCGTATCTCGGATCTGAAAGTCGCAGGACATCTGATGACGCTTGATCCCGGTTTGTTTTGTGTTTTCCACACTCCGGGAAAGGAACCTCTTTCACCGTCGGGCTTGCCGGGAATTCGGATTACGGCGGCCCCCGCCGGTCGGGGAAATGTGTCCGTCGTGACCTTTGACGAGCAGGGCTGGCTGGCTGGAAACAGTAGTGCTGCCCTTATTCGCGTGCTTGGAGGGCCTGGTCAGGTTCTGGTGACGATTTATCAGGAACCAGGTTCGCAGCATGAGGCTCCGAAACTTCAGGTCGTGAAGTTGAGTGGCCCCGATGCAGCCCCTGCTGTCGCTGTCGCGCCCGCTGGAGGTGGACTGAGCGCTCCTGTGGTCAAAGGCGTCGCTGTTTCTGTTCCGGAAGAAAACTCTTCTCCTGAAGTTGCAGCTCATATTCAACGTCGTGGCGATGTCAGTGCACGGCTTGGCGACTGGATGGGAGAGCCGGGAAGCCATGCATGGATCGAAGGTTTTGGCATCGCTCCGTCGGGAATTCCGCATAGTGATATCGAATATCAGGCCGTTCTGGGGAAAGGTTGGCTGTCTCCATGGGCTGAAGGTGGCGATTACTGCGGAAGTCGTGGCATGGCGTTGCCCATTCTTGGTCTGCGCGTCAGGCTGAAGGGTGAAACTGCGAAGACGCATAGCTGCACATTTGAGGCAACATTCATTGACGGCACTTCTGTCGGGCCATTGGATGGAACGGAAACAGCCGAGGCAGAGTCTCTTGCGCCTCTGGAAGCGTTCCGAGTTCTGATTGCCCCTTTGGAGCAGGCGAAGAAAGCGACATCAGGCAGAAAACCAAAGAAAGTTGCTACAGACAAGGCTACGCCGAAGGTTGTGGCAACCGTGACAAAAGCTCAGCCACCAAGCACGCGTGGTCGTGGTCGCCCCCCATCAAAAGTGGCACCATTGAAACGCCCCGGTCGTAAGACACGCTGACGGGTGGTGCGGGTGATCGGGGGCATCGGCCCGATCACCATCGTCAGTTCTTCATGACAGGCGGAATGAGTGAAGTATCTTTTTGTTCACCAGAATTTTCCAGGGCAGTTTCTGCATATTGTCCGGCATCTTGTTCGTTCAGGAAAGCATGAGGTTGTTTTCATAAGCGAAGGCAACGCCAATGCTATTCCCGGGGTGAGGCGGGTGCTTTACAGAATGCCAGACGGCGCTGGTCAGGATGGGCATCCTGCTGTCAGGGAGTTTGACCGGGCGCTGACAAGAGCGGATGCCGTGGCGAAAGCTGCGCTGAATCTGAAGAATCTTGGCTTCATCCCAGACATAATCATCGGGCATCATGGCTGGGGAGAACTGCTAAATCTGCAGGATGTTTTTCCTCAGTCGCCTTTGCTTGGCTATTTTGAGTTTTTTTATCATACCGACAACCATGACGCGCAGTTCGACCCCGAATTTCCGATGTCCACGGAATTTCTTCCGCGTATTCGTGCGAAAAATGCCATTAATCTGCAAGCATTGAGTGATCCCGGCTGGGGGCAGACGCCGACGCGGTTCCAGTGGAGTGTTTATCCGGAATGGGCGCGGGAAAAAATTTCCATTCTGCGAGAAGGTGTCGATCTGGATCTGTGCAAGCCGGACCCAGGTGCGTCGCGTCGGACATTCCGTTTGCGGGATATAACGATTTCCCCACGGGAAAAGGTCGTGACCTATGTGTCACGTGATCTGGAACCTTATCGCGGCTTTCATGTTCTGATGAGAGCTCTTCCGAAAATTCTGAAAGAGTGTCCCAAGGCCCATATCATGCTGGTCGGGGGAGATGGTGTCAGTTACGGGGCCCGTCTTTCCCATGGGTGCTGGCGTGAAAAAATGCTTGAGGAAGTGGGAGATCAACTTGATCTCTCACGTGTGCATTTTCTGGGAAAAGTGCCTTATGACGATTTCCGGGCACTTTTGCAGAGGTCCGATGCCCATGTGTATCTGACCTATCCTTTTGTCGCTTCATGGTCATTGCGGGAAGCCATGGCGATGGGGTGTGCGATTGTGGGCAGCAAAACTGCACCTGTTGAGGAATTTATCAAAGATGAGGAAACGGGACTTCTAGTGCCGTTCCTTGATCCTGATGTGATTGCCGATGCTGTTCTCGAACTTCTGGAAGACAGCCATTTTGCCAAGCAGTTACGGCAGAATGCGCGGGCCGAAGCAGAAGCAACGCTTTGTCTGAATACCTATTTGAATCATTATGATGCTCTGATCGAACAAGTACGGCAGGGCTCCGCATGGTCGGGTGAAATGCCTGCTAAACGCGGAAAACATGTGAAAAAACGGCGACCTGAGGCCTGTTTCCGATTGCAGGCATGAGTCTGACGGAAGACATGCCCGGGAAATGTCTCTTTTCAGGTTTCTGAAAGGGATACTTCAAACCCGGAGAAACAGAGGGGTTCGTGATACGCCTCGTTCCTCCGGGCTGATCTCTGTTTCAGCTATTGGGCGCGGAAAGATCGGCAACACCTGCGATGCCGCCTTCAGTGCCCCACGCCAGAATGGTGCCGTCATTGCTGAAAGTGAGGGCCGTGACTTCACCATTGCCAGCCATCCGAACGGGCAACACACGTTCTGAGCTATATTCGATCAGAAGAACACTGCCATCAGCAAAGCCTGCGGCGACAATATCCTGTGTTGGATGGGTGGCGACACGGGTGCAGAAAATACCCGGAATACCGGGCATTTCGGTCGGCGGTTTTCCTATGGGGCCACCGTTGAAGAATGGCCACATCACAACACAATCCGCGCCGGATGTGGCCAGCCAACGTCCATTGCGGGTGAAAGCCATGGAAGCGATCTTCGAGGGATAACCGCTCATCCGCATATTGTGCCCATCGGACAGCCGCCATCCATGCAATTCGTTTTCCTGCATGGATGTGACCAGCGCTTCATTGGTGGGATGAATGGCGATTCCAGTATGGCTGCCTTTCCAGTCAAAGGAGCGGACGGAGCCGTCTTTTGAACCAACGAACCACATTGAGGCACCGTTATAATGCGATGCAGCGATACGTTTCCCCTTGCTGTCGAAGACAAGGCCGGAAACCGTGGAGGGATGATCCAGCGTCCGAAGGATTTCACGGCCGGAAGCATCCCGGAGTTCGACCTGTTTCCCGGCTGCCAGTGCAATCATCGGGGATTTGCCGCTGAAAGTGGCGATATGTTCGATCCAGCGACGTGAGCGTCCCAGTTCTTCCGAAGATTCGGCATCTGATCGGCGGAGGCGGCAATCTTCTCCTCCGGTCAGGACCGTGGCGTCAGTGACGTCAGCGGTAATGGACAGAATGGGGCCGTCATGCACTTCACGGCAGATCCAGCTTGCACTGTCCCGCAATGTGGGGCGCGGAGCGAAGATCAGTTCCCCTTCGCCTGTGGCAAAAACGACCAGCGACTGGTCACGTGTGATGGTGCATCCGGTGATCTGGCCATCATAAAGACGTTCGGCTCCACGGTCCTCAATCAGACCATGGAAGGCTGTGGTATCGCTCATGCTGCGCGACAGCTTTCAAAGCCGCGGCGTAATTGCGGGCGATTCAGATCGCGACCGATGAAAACAAGGCGGGATTCTTTTTTCTCATCGGCTTTCCAGGGGCCGATGAAATCACCGTCGGCCATCATATGCACGGCCTGAAAGGCGAAACGTTCCTCGCGTCCTTTATAATTCAGAATGCCTTTGGAACGGAGAATGTTTTGCCCCTGTTCCTGAAGCAGCGCGCCGATCCAGGCCTGAAAGCGGTTTTCATCCAGAGGCTCCGCAATGCTGAGGGAGATGCTGGTGACGCCTTCCTCATGGGAATGTTCGCTGTTTTCCAGAAAATCCGGCGCATAGGCGATCGCGCGTTTCAGATCGAAACCACCCTGATCCAGAACGTCGGTCAGGGCCACATTGCCACGGTTGGCGCGGTGGATGCGAACGTGGGCGTTGATCTTGCGAATACGTGCTTCAATGGCGTCGAGTGTTGCCTCATCCACTAGGTCTGTCTTGTTGAGGATGATGACATCCGCGAAAGCAATCTGATGAACGGCTTCCGGGCTTTCTTCCAGCGTCTGAAGAACATTGAACGCGTCAACGACGGTGACAACGGCATCCAGACGGGTTTTGGCCCGCACGTCTTCATCGACGAAGAAGGTCTGAGCCACTGGTGCCGGATCAGCAAGACCGGTTGTTTCCAGAATAATGCCATCGAAACGGTTCCGGCGCTTCATCAGGCTGCCGAGAATGCGAATCAGATCGCCACGCACGGTGCAGCAGATGCAGCCATTGTTCATCTCGAACACTTCTTCGTCGGCATCTACGACGAGATCGTTATCAACACCGAGTTCGCCGAATTCGTTAATGACGACGGCATATTTCCGGCCATGTTCGGCGGTCAGGATGTGATTGAGCAGAGTTGTTTTGCCTGCTCCCAGAAATCCGGTGAGGACGGTTACCGGGACCCTGATTTCTTCTGTGCCGGACAAGCTGGCTCTCCTCTCGTCATGGAACCATGTGTGGTGGCCAATCCTGACCACGGACTCTGGTTCCAGAGTGTCAGATAATGATGTTTGGAGAGATATAGGGAAACGGGATCTATCCCGCCAGATGTCCTGCTGTCCCTATGGTGCCGGGACAGCAAGAGAAAGAGAAAATCAGCGTGAAGCCAAGCTGATTGCAGGGTGTGTGTTTTCCTGACCGATAACCATCTGATCCTGTTGCAGGGCATGGGCAACAGAAGGGGAGTAGAGGCGTGTCAGGCTGATGGGGTGAATACCCATCCACAGTGTGACGATGGCGAGAGGTAGAAGAACCCCCATTTCCATGGGAGAGAGGTCGCGGAGGGCTGCGGTGAAGCTGCTGACCTTTCCGAAAATGGCCCGACGGTAAAGCACCAGCATATAGACGGCGCCCATGATCATTGTTGTTCCCGCCAGCAGCGCCAGCCACATGGAGACACGAACTGCTCCCATCAGGATCATGACTTCCCCGACGAAAGCGCCGGTGCCGGGCAGTCCGACATTGGCCATCGTGAAGATCATGGTGAGGAGGCCAAACATTGGCATGTGGGAGGCCAGCCCGCCCAACTGTGCAATCTGACGTGTTTTGGCACGGACGGCGACGACGGAGACCGAGAAGAACAGACCGGCAATGACAATGCCATGAGAGAGCATCTGGAAAATTGCGCCGTCGATACCTTCTGAAGTCAGTGTGAACAGGCCGACGGCGATCATGCCCATATGAGAAAATGAGGAATAGGCGACCAGACGTTTCATGTCGGTCTGAGCAAGGGCAACGAACGCGGCATAGATGATGGCGATGACGCCCAGAGGCAGAATCCAGGGTGCAAAAATACGTGCCGCATCCGGGAACATCAGAACACCAAGACGCAGCATGCCATAACCGCCTGCCTTGGAAAGAATTCCGGACAGGAGAGCGGAACCGGCAGCAGGGGCTTCCGTATAGGCATCAGGCAGCCAGGCATGGAGCGGAAAGAGCGGCAGCTTGACGCCGAAAGCGATGATGAAGGCGGCGAGCAGCCAGATTTGTGTGTTGGTTGAGAAGTGGATTTGCGCCAGATGCGGCAGATCCGTTGTGCCGGTGGAGGCCCATATGGCGGCCATTGCGACCAGCATGAAGAGTGAACCACCGAATGTGAAAAGAAAGAACTGCATAGAAGCCCGGATGCGGTTCTGTCCGCCCCAGACACCGATCATGAGGCTGGCCGGGATCAGGGTCGCTTCATACCAGATATAGAAAACGACAAGATCCATGGCGGAGAACAGGCCGATCAGCGTGGTTTCCAGAATCAGCACGGCGGCGATGAAATCTCGGACCCTGCCTGAAATGGTATTCCATGCGGCGCCAATAGCGAGAGGCGTCAGGGCGGCTGTCAGGAGAACAAAGACGAGGCTGATGCCGTCGATACCGGTGTGCCATGAGATGCCGAACTCGCTCAGCCAGCTGAGCTTCTGTTCATACTGTGCCGCAGGGCTGGATGTATCAAACCCGGCCCACATTGCGCAGGTGATGAGCAGCACTGCCAGACTGGTCCACAGCCCGGTCCAGCGTGCTATCGAATCAGCGCGTTCGGAGTTCTGCGGCTCGTTGCGCAGGAGAAGAATAACGAGCCCGCCAGCCAGAGGCAGAAACGTTGCGAGGGAGAGCAGATAAGGATGCACGGCACACTCGACAATGTAGAAACCGCTCCGAGACTACCCCTCTTTGAGCCCCGGTGACCATTCACGTAATGGTCACCGAGTTAGGGAATTATTGCATGGGAGCAATCAGCAGTCGGAAGTGGTGTGGTGAAACGGGAATCCGCACTCAGTTACTGTTGCGGGATATCTGGCGCTTCAGGGCTTCGATGAGATTGGCGACTTTGCCACCGTTGCGTGAAATGTAGGAAGCATAGTCCTGACGCTGGGTCAGGCGGAGACTGGCGCCTTCCCCGATGACGTCGACGATCTTGGGAGAACCGCTCTCGGTGCTGACAATCCATTGCATTGTCGTGTCGGGTTGCTGGGGACGCTTGAGGGTCGCCGCCACAGCTTCGTCGTCGCCTCTTTGCGTAGTTGTTCCGATTGTGAAGCTGACGCCCCGATAGTCACCGAGCTTGCTGGTGATGGAGTTGACGAGCACCTTGTGAAACAGGGCCAGATATTCAGCCTGTTCGTCAGGTGTTGCGACTCTCCAGTAACGTCCCAGGCAGAATCGACCAATAGCATCGACGTCCACCCCTTTCTGAAGAATCGGGAGGATCTGTTCTTTTTTCTGCGCTGTTGGCGAATCGTTGTTGACGATAGTGACCAGCTGGTTGCCGAGATTGCGCACGAAATCAGCGGCGGATGGTGCCGCATTGGCTTTTGTTCCGGTGATCAGGACAAGCAGTCCTGTCACAACGGCGGGGAGAAGACGGCGGCGAAAGCGAAAGTTCATCGGCGGTGTTCTCTCGGTCTATATATCATTTAGTACCAGTCGGGCGTTGTTGCACGATGGTCATTTTTGATCGATTCGGCCAACGCTTTTCTCTGCTGCTGATACGCACTTCGGATTGTTGCGTAGGGGTCCAGCGCATCGCGTTCCAGCTGCTCAAGATCGTCAAGATGATCGGCGCGACCGTTGATGATGCCGGTAATATTATAAGCCCAGTTGAAGGTCAGCAGACCATATCCGCGCGGCACATAGTTCCATGGGGACAGTCCGACGTCGATGCCATAGCCGATGCCGTCGCGGATGGAGGATGGTCCCATCATTGGCAGGAAGAGATAGGGGCCTGATTTCACGCCCCATGTGGCGAGGGTGATGCCGGCATCGTTATCGTGGTGAGGATAGCCCGCCATTTTTGCGACATCGATCAGACCTCCGATGCCGACAGACATATTGATGACCCACCGGGCGAAAGTATCGCCAGCGAGGCGTGATTTTCCGGCACCGACATCATTGAAGAACACGATGGGTTCATTCATGGTCCGCACCATATTGCCCAGTGACTGGCGGGCAAGACGCGGTACAGCCCAGACATAAGCTTTGGCTACCGGCTTCATGGTGTATTTATCAACCGTGAAGGAAAGATTGTACATCTTCCGATTCAACGACTGATACGGGTCATTGGCTTCGTTGTATTCAGCCAAGGCTTCCGGATCAGTCGGCTTTGGTGTCGTTGCACAGGCAGAAAGCGCGAGGAGTCCGCATCCGGTGAGGAATTTGACGAATCCGGCCTTCCGAGGCTGACGAACCTGCTGCATCCTGGCGTCGGGTTCTGAAATTGTGATCTGACGCGTTGATGCAGTCATTCCGGTTTAGATCCTTGCGGCTGCCGTTTCAGGGTAATGCTGAACTATGCACAGTTACGTAAGTCCATACACACTATATGCCAGAGTTCTCAAATCGTATTTGTGTCTACCATGCCATGCAGGTGATGCAATCAGAGGATAGAAGCGTAGGATTCCTGTCTGGATGGCTGGAACGTTCATAGTCCACGGTCGCGGCGGACTATGTCCCATGCAGCATTGATCCTGGCGATTTTTTCGACGGCCTGACTGATTTCTGCATCGCTGGCTCCACGAGCTGTCAGGACATCCGGGTGATGGGTTCGAATCAGAGTTCGCCATGCCACGCGAATAGTTTCATCCGTGTCGGTTATGGCAACGCCGAGAACGGCATAGGCGTGGTTTTCATCGATGGCAGGACGGTTGCGGCCAGTGCTCGCACGCTCCCAAGCTCCTGCTCCCAGCCCGAAATTTTTGTGTATTTTTTTCAGGAAGCGTTCTTCCTGCAGTGATAGAAGACCGTCGCTGCTGTCCGCGCGGGCGACCGCGAACAACACACCGAGCAAATCTTCCAGCATCCCCTTTTTCCCGGAGAAAGCGTTGCCCAGCTCTGCGGCAAAACGTTCGTAATCATCTGTTCGATTGCGTGCGAGGTCGAACATGCGTCCGACTTCCGCTGCATTTTCGGGAGGAATGCGAAACAGCCGTTTGACGGCATCTATTTCCTGGCGATTCACCGGGGCATCAATGCGTGCGAGCTTTGCAGACAGGATGACGCTGCATAATGCATATAGCTGGTCGTGTTTGCCTGCGGTTGCGGCCAGCCGCACCGCGATGAATGTCGCTGCACCATAGGGATCCGGCCGTGCCCGGTCACGCCATTTGTCGGTCCAGCCGATGGCTGGGCCGTTCAGCAGGGTGCCGCGATCGGCGGCATGTCCCAGTGCTGTGCCGAGTGCTGCGCCCATCGGTCCGCCCACAGCGAAACCGGCAACGCCACCGAAAAATTTACCCCAGACTGCCATGGCTCAATCCTATCATCGTCTGGAGCATTGCTAAAGACTTCTGAAAAAGAGGGGAGGCTGACGTGACGCGAAGCAGGAAAAATCTGGATGAATATTATGCGCTGGTTTGTCTTGGGATTGTCGATTGATCATCAGAAAGTGACCCTGCATGTTTCCCAGTAACGGAATGCAGGGTTGCTGTTTCGTCTGCGGTGCCTTGGGTGAGTGGGGGAGATTTGCAGCGAAAGTCGCGGGAAATTGAAACATCTGAAAAATAAATATAGAGAGCGGCCTCGTCGGTTGACATTTTTCAGAAATATTACGAGTTGTATTTTTTTTCGGACAAATTCTAATAAAAGAAAAATAATTTTAAATTTTGTAATTTCTATGCGGCAAAATGTTTGAGAATTTTTTTTACGCCGCGTGATGAGGGGGATTGAAGAAGGGTATGCTGGGTTTTGTATGAGCTTGCGGAGTCTGTCTTGCGTAAAACAGACACGGCGATTTTCAGGATCGATTTGATCGGCTCTGTGACTGCGACCATGTTGGATGGGACATCACTTTTGCCGGTCGGGGCCAAAACCCGTGGTGTGCTCGCTGTTCTGGCGATGGCCGACAGGAAGCCTGTTTCGCGCAAACTTCTGGCCGGGCTGCTGTGGAGTCAGCGGCCTGATGAGCAGGCGAGAGCCTCCTTGCGGCAGGAAATCCATAGATTGACGGAGGCTTTGAAGC
>JAAYUA010000184.1 GCA_012517935.1 Acetobacter sp.
ACGTGAGCCCTCTTCGTTCATCCAGCTGACAGCCACAATATCCCGTTGAGGAACGAGGCCTGCATCGACCATGCTTCGCAAGACCTCGAGAGCCGCAAGAACCCCGAGGATACCGTCAAAACGGCCGCCCGTAGGCTGGCTGTCAATGTGGCTGCCAACCAGAAGAGGCGGAAGTGCCCTGTCTTTTCCGGGAAGTGTCAGAAACAGATTGGCAAACGGGTCGGTCGAGACCTCAAGGCCCGCTTCGGTAGCCCAGTCAATGATCTGGCGCCAGGCCGCAATTTCCTCGTCAGACAAGGCCTGGCGATTGACACCGCCCTCACAGAATTTCCCGATTTCCGCAAGAACCATCAGAGTGGACCAGAGCCGCTCGTCGGAAATCTTCATGATGCATCTGCATCAAGCGTTTTCATGACCTGATCGGGGCGGGCTCGCGGATCGCGTTTTCTCCAGCCACCCGCTTCAACCTGTGCGAAAAATTCGGACAGCAGCGTATTGAATAGTTGCGGCTCTTCCAGATTGAGCGTGTGACCTGTTTTCGGAAGAATCGCCAGCCCGGCTGCCGGTAGAACTCTCTTGAGATACAGTCCGGGTTGCAGGCAGTGGTCGTCCTCGTCACCATTCATGATCAGTGATGGAACTTCCATTACCCTCAGTTCGTCCTCAAGCTCATGGAAGGAAGGGCGCCGCGCCTGGACACCGCGCATCGTGAGAGCAGCACCTTTCGTGGAATGTGTTGCCAGTGTTGCGACAAATTCAGCCCAGCCCCTGGGATCCTTGTTCTGGAACTGGACCCGGCTCGCTCCAGTGCCGTAGATCGGTGCAAAGTCGCGTGCGCCAAGTTTCTCGAAACTGTCCGCTACTTGCAGCGATACATCACGGAAATAGTCCTCGCGCCCAGGCTCACACCCGTAGCCGGCTCCAGCAATGGTCAGTGACAGGCACCGTTCCGGATGACGCAGCCCCAAATGAACGGCTGTAAATCCGCCCATTGAAAGACCAACAATATGGGCCTTTTCGATACCAAGACCGTCCAGGACGGATATTGCATCAGAAACCGCGATATCCTGTGAATAATCCTCGGAGTTTTCAGGGATATCGGATGGCGGATATCCTCTTGCCGCATACGTCACACAGCGGTAGCGCCGTGAGAAATACCTCATCTGGGGCTCCCAACTGGACCACGTGCCGCCAAATTCATGAATGAACAGGACTGGCAGGCCGCTGCCGGCCTCCTCAACATGGAGGCTCACCCCTTTGCCCTGAACTTTCATGCCGTCCTGCTCCATGTCTATTGGTATATATAATTCAGATTAATGCATACAAACCTATCATTGAAAAGATGCAATGAAGTCTCGCATGTCATCGCTTAGCAGATTGACATGATCCCTCATCGTGGAATGTGCCGCTTCCTCATTATGGGAAAAGATCGCTTCCATCACACGGCTGTGCTCGTCCAGCGTGCTGGCGAAACGGTTTGGCTGAAACGTTACGCGACGGCGGTAGGCAGCCGTTTTGTTTCTCAGCCGCCGCGTCTGCTCGGCCAGATAGTGATTGCTGGCCGCCTCATAGATCGTCTCATGGAACGTCTGGTTGATGTCGTAGAACCCGTCCACGTCTGACTTGCGCGACGCATCGACAAGCTGTGCATGCGTGCGCTCCATGCGCATCCTGAGTTCCGGCGTCACGCGCCGAGCTGCAAGCCGCGCACAGAGTCCCTCCAGTTCGGCCATCACCTGGAACATCTCAATGACGGTCTGTGCACTGGGCTTGCGCACAGTGGCCCCCATGCGTCCTTTGAGTTCGACCATCTCGTTTGCGGCAAGCAGCCGGAATGCCTCGCGGACAGGTGTGCGGGAGACGCCAAACCGGTCGGCAATCTCGCTCTCATCCAGACGGACACCGGGGATCAGATGGCCGGATGCAATCTCATGCTCCAGCTGATCTCTGATTTTTTCGGCATGTGTCATGGTCGGCTGGTCAGGTCCCAGCGGGGCAGGGGTTGGGGTGAGGGAGGCCGGAGAGACGGACCGGGGCACTGGATTATCCTTATTCAGAGGCTCTGCCGGTGAGCCGTTATGCACAAATTGTATACACTGCTGCCGTGAAGTTTGCACGCAAGGATCGGCATCCCGAGGCCCAGACGGCTTTCAACATCAGTCCGTTGTCAAAACGTCTTGATTCGCTCCTGAAATAATGTGTATACATTTTGTCGTGCTTTGTATTCACTGAATACGATTCCGGCACAGTTGGTAGCAGGAGCGTCTCATGAAGGATGATGAATGGCAGGCCAGAAAAGACCTTGCTGCCTGCTATCGTCTGGTGGCCGGGATGGGGCTGGATGATCTTATCTATAATCACATCTCCATGCGCGTGCCGGGAACAGATGACCAGTTCCTCATCAACCCGTATGGTATGCTCTTCGACGAGATAACTGCATCCAGCCTCGTCAAGATCGACATCAACGGCACAAAGATTGATGAGTCACCCTACGAGGTCAACGCAGCCGGATTTGTCATTCATGGTGCCGTGCACAAGGCACGTCCCGATGCCCATTGTGTGCTGCATGTTCATTCCACCGCAGCGGTTGCAGTCGCAAGTCAGAAATCCGGCCTGCTTCCGCTGAGCCAGTTCGCCATGTGGTTCTGGAAGCGCCAGGGACTTCACGATTATGAGGGCGTGGCACTTGATATGGAAGAACGCGTTCGTATCGTTGAAAACCTCTCCTCACACCCGGTCCTGCTCATGCGCAACCATGGAGTGCTGACAGTCGGGCGTAATCCCGCCGAGGCATTCATGATGCTTTACTATTTCGAGCGGGCCGCCGCGATCCAGCTGGCCCTGCAGGCCGCAGTCGCCAGTGGTGAAGATGCGGCACTCTGCATTCCTCCCGCAGATGTCTGTGATCGTGCTGCAGGACAGTTCCACGGACAGGCAGGCGATATCATGGTGCCAGGTGCACGTGAATGGGCCGGCCTTCTGAGACGCCTTGATCGTTCAGCACAGCTTCCCGACTACCGCTCGTGACCGTCATTTTCAGAAAACCGTGAATCACTCGGGAGATATCGACTTGGCTTCTTCCTCGCGCATGATGCACCTGGGGCTGTTCCTCCTTGGCACAGGCAGCCATGTGGCCGGATGGCGCTATCCCGGCGCCATCGACCGCTTTACGGATATTGATGCGATCCGCACGACTTGCCAGATGGCCGAGGCAGGCAAATTCGATTTCATTTTCATGGGCGATAATCTTCACGCTGATATCGCCACACATCCGTCCTACGTGGCACGATTTGAGCCCATGACAATGCTGGCTAATATTGCCGGTGCAACACGTCGCATCGGGCTTGGTGCCACGATGTCCACCACATACGGTGATCCGTTTACCGTGGCACGCATGTTCGCCTCACTGGATTTTATCAGTGGCGGACGTGCAGCATGGAATGCGGTCACCACAGCCAATCCCGCAGCATCCGCCAATTTCGGAAAGACACATCCGGTTCACGGCTCCCGATATGAGCGGGCTGAGGAATTCATCGATGTGGTCAAGGGACTGTGGGATTGTTGGGAGAAAGACGCTCTCGTCGCTGACAGGGAGAGCGGCGTCTACATCGATGCAGACCGGATGCACTCTCTCGGACATCATGGAACATTCTTTGATGTTGAGGGCCCCCTCAATATACCGCGCTCTCCTCAGGGTAATCCTGTGATAACCCAAGCTGGAGGATCTGATGCAGGACGCAGGCTCGCTGCCCGTACGGCCGATGTCGTGTTCTCGGTGGTTCAGGATATTGCCGAAAGTCGCAAGGCTTATGAGATCACCAAAAAGGAGGTCGCCGCATTTGGACGTGATCCCGACAAGGTGACCTTTCTGCCAGGTGTCATGCCGGTTGTCGGTCGAACCGACAGGGAGGCATTCGAGATCCTGAACGAGTTGCAGGGATATGTTGGGGAAAAGGATGCCCTTGGCCTTTTGTCCGACCGTTTGGGTGCGGATATGTCGGCATATGATCTCGATGGCCCGGTTCCCGATCTCAAGCTGGCAGATACCTATCACAGCTTCTCATCCGTCATGCTGGCGAAAGCAAAACGCGAAAACATGACATTGCGTGATCTCTACAACCTGGTTGCTTCCGCAAGAGGGCACTGGGTCCTGTGCGGATCGGAGGAAACCGTGACCAACACGCTTGTGGAGTGGTTCGAGACACGTGCGGCTGACGGTTTCAACATCATGCCTCCTTACCTCACCGGAGGGCTGAAGTCGTTCGTCGAAGGAGTTGTTCCCCGC
>JAAYUA010000185.1 GCA_012517935.1 Acetobacter sp.
CGGATATGAACGTCATTTCGGTGCCACCAGAGGGGAAATCCTGCGTGCCGTCTTTACCGGCGGTGCGATCGGCATTGCTGGTGCGGTCGCCGCTCGTGCCGATCTGATGATTGACATTCTTGCATCTGCCGGAGGCGCACTTATGGCATTTATTGTCGTGCAGACGCGCCATGGAAATCGCTGGCTGCCTCCAGCCAACAAAACAGGCAGGAAATGACACTACGGCCGTTTCCAAATTACCTTACGTTACAATAAGGATTACAAAGCCTTTATCGAAACCTGCGCCGTGTCTGGCAATGACAAACACACCTCCCTCGACACCATCGCAGATGGCAAAGGGAGCATGATGATGTTGGCCTGATCAACAGCAGCCCACCATTGATAACTGGCGCATCCCGAGACCAGCTTATTGGATCGGGTCTTTGCTCCTCACGCAATGACAGCATGCCCGCAGACGTCTTTTCAGTCTTTCCCGGGACGCCCGAACCTGTAAACAACAATAAAACCATGCGAACTGGGAAGATGTGCGACAGGCACATACTCCGCGTCAAGAACACGATAAATCTCAGATCGCACCAAGAGATCCTCGCCCTTCATGGCAGGCTCCCGTGAAACGATATAGAGCGGCCGTGTGTCCAGAATACGCGCCAGTTCACGATCAACATCCATACCCGTCGAACCACGTTCATTCGCATCCCGGAAATGCCCAGGGAAAGGATGGTCCGTAAGCGGGCAATAGCGAATAAAATCATAAATAATGGCAGGACCATTATAAATGAATGTGCATCCCTCAGGATGCGAAACCGCTTCCACCAATGCGTGAAATGCTGTGGAATTATCCCCTTTCCGCTTCTGGGAGTAAATCTGTATCTGCCCCACGATCACACTCGCAGCCAGCAGAACAAGACACCATATTTTCCCTGTTTTTGGTCCCCAGAGCGGCGCGACCAGAAGACAAAGCGGCAGGAACAGCGGCAATGCATAATAATTGTAGTAAGTTCCAAAAACAGCCACAGCCATGACAGCCACGACAGCCCACAGATCAATCAGACGCATATCTTTCTGTTGGGCATGCGACATGGACAATCGCAACACATGACGTAATGGCACACAAAGAAGAAAAGGGGTGATAACAGCAAGCAGTTTGATTGCACGTGAAACGACACGGTCACCGGGCTCCGCTCCACGATGAAAGATGGAAACCATATTGGCAAACCACCATTCATGGAAATGTCCGATCGCTGCATACCAGATAACAGCCAATATTGTTGGCACAAGAGCCAGAAAAATCCAGACCGCAGCGGTTTTTATGCACCCCGCGATTGTTTCTCCTGAACGATATAGTTTCCAGAGCAGATAGAGACCAACAAAAATACCTTCGAAAACCACCGTATATTTAATCTGAAGGGCCAGACCAAACAGCAGCATCGCCTTGCACCCTGACGAACGTATGCACGTTCGATCAGAACTGTTCCCGTTCAGATCAAGAACGAGAGCAAAGGCCGATATAATGAGGAGATTATAAAATACCGCTGTCTGGCCACCATCTCCACCCATGATGTCCAGCACGGCGATATAGATCAATGCGGACATCAGGGCGCCCGCAGGCGAGGCCACCCGACGCGCCATGTGTATCAACACGAGAGCAGTCAGCCAGACACAGAAAAGCGCTGCAATCTGATAGGCCCAGATCCGCCAGGCTCCGAACAGATGGAAAAAGGCGTAGAGCAGAAAGAGCCCTACGGGTTTACGATCCCACACAGCAACATAAGGAAGATGTCCCTCAAGAAGCTGTCCGCCCGTAAAGAGATAGAACCCCTCATCAATGGCAATCAGTGGATTACCAAGGGACAGAGCACGACATATTACGCAGAATAGAAAAAGGAGACATGGAAGCAGAAATTTTTTCTGTAATAATCTTTTTTTAATAAGAGATTTTCCAAAAACGTCTTCATAAACCAAGCGCATTCCACCATCCCTGAAAACCATGAGAACGGGATCTCATTCATGCCCGCCTTCAACAGCGTTGATGGAGTCTTGAAAGTTATCGAGAGACCTATCCGGGGGCGGGACTGCGTCTAACACACCACAGTCCATGCCGAATAGCGCGAGAACCCCGACATATACATAGAGTCGGGTAACGAATAATTTCATTATGTTTTATATTTGACGGATTTATTACCTGCTACTGCCAGCTATTAACTGCGTTCAAACACCAGACGGAACGAAACAGCAGTATAAAAGCTGACAGACAGATTTAGTGACGCATAAAATTCCCTAAAAAGCCGGATCAGAACGGGATTTCGTCGTCCAGATCGCCGGAAGGCGCATCCCATCCACCTTGTGAAGGAAGCGCAGGTGCATTGTTACGGGGTTGCGCAAGTTGACGTGGCTGGGATGATGACATGCCACCATCATAACCACCGCCGCCTTCACCACCTTCTCCATTCCGGCTGTCCAGCAACACCAGTTCACCACGGAACCGTTCAATCACAACCTCGGTCGTGTAACGCTCCTGTCCAGACTGATCTGTCCATTTGCGTGTCTGCAAAGCACCTTCCAGATAAACCTTGCGACCCTTACGCAGAAAACGCTCCGCTACATCGGCCAAACGCTCGTTAAACACAACAACGCGGTGCCATTCCGTGCGCTCACGGCGTTCACCCGAAGCTCGATCATTCCATGTTTCACTGGTGGCCAGAGAAAAGGAAACGATCTTCATACCGGATTGACTGGTCCGGCTTTCCGGATCCTTACCCAGATTCCCGACCAATATAACCTTGTTAACGCTTCCAGCCATTACTTCTTCCCCCCAGTCTCACTGCCGTCAGACCGGCGGGGGCCGTGACAGGCATCGTGAAAGCACCGATCTAAAGAGAAAAACCCGGGTCTGCAAACATCCGGGGTCAGTTTTCCTGTGACATGGAGCGGATCAGTTCCAGCATCCTCTTTCTCACAGCCGGAGCAGGAATACCGTAATAGGCACGGACAAGATCTGCTGTTTCACGTCGCATGAAAAGCGACATGTCATTCGCCGAAGGAGATGATGCCTGAGGGGCGCCGAATGGCTGCTGCATCTCGGCAAATCCGGTTACAATATTGCCCGAAAACGCGGCTGGAGCGTTGAAGAGAATGCCTGCGCTTTCTCCGCCTGCATCATCGTAGAAAAAGCCAATGGGAACATCCAGCGCACGGGCAATTTCGGCCAGACGGGAAGCGCTGACACGATTAGTCCCACGTTCATATTTCTGTACCTGCTGAAATGTCAGCCCCAGCGCCTCTCCAAGCTTTTCCTGTGACATGCCAAGAAGAACACGCCGCAGACGAATCCGCGTGCCGATATGAACGTCCAGTGACATCGGGCTCTGAGCTGTCTTCCCATCCTGGCTCTCGCCTCTGGATTGCTGCACGATCACTGCCCCACTGCGGAATTATAAAAACTTTACTGCGATTCCAGATTTATAATTGATTATATACTTTTTGTTAACCTTTATTGTGTATTTTCAAAGACATGACCTACTGCTTTAACGATTTTATACCGATAGATGATAATAAGCTTCTCTCATTTTAGAGATTTTTTTACCTTAAATCATCACAAATCCATTTAACTGGAAATCATCCTGCTTTCATGTCGTCTGTGTCTGTCCCAAAACGCCAGGTCAATCCCAGGACCACACAAAGCAGAGAGAGACTCAACGGGATCTCCTGCCCATAACGGGCAAATATTGTTGGCGGCAGAGCCGGCGGAAGCTGGCGAACAAGGACACCTTCTTTCCCCCATTCGAGCCGCCCCTCTTCATGTCCTCGCGCGTCATAAACAATAGACACACCCGTATTTGCGGCTCGTGCAATTGGGAGCCCCTCTTCCACAGTCCGGAGCCTGACCGCAGCAAGATGCTGTCGTGGACCAGCGCTGTTGCCATACCACGCATCATTCGTGATGTTCGCCAGCCAGGACGGACGGTCCTTGGGATCCGTCATATGACCCGAGAAAATAACCTCGTAACAGATCAGTGGGCCAAAAGCTGAAACACCGGGAATATGAAGCGTCCTCGGGCCAGGTCCCGGCGTCATTCCTCCACCCGGAACCACCTGAACAGGAATGAAAGCAGGCTGGTATTCACCAAAGGGCACAAGGCGGGCCTTATCATATTCCCCCTCAACGCGACCCTGATCATCAATGACAGCCAGAGAATTCCGCCAGTGGTCATCCTCAGCACGCCTTAGCGTGCCTATGATACCTGCCGTCGCTCCTGTGGCCGCACGCGCGATCATATCACGCGCCACAGCTTCACGATCGAGAACACCGGGAAAAGCTGTTTCAGGCCATAAATAGACAACCGGAGCGACGGAGCCGGATGACCCTGCATTCTCCTGTGCCAGCCTGACACCTTGCTGCACCCCTTCGAGTGTCAGGTTCATATAACGACCAAAAATCTCACGAATATCCGAGCGGTCGATTTTCTCGCTTTCGGACACATTCCCCTGCACCAAAACCACGACAGGTTGCTGCGCCACAGCCAATGGATGCGCCGTTACCGTCAGACGCCATACCCCGAACAAGGCCCACAGCAGCAACACAGCTCCACCCGCCAGAAACTGACGCAAACCCAACGGCATCAGGCAGGCCAGAAGGACTGTCAGCAACGTCAGACCATCGACACCAATCCATGCGGCAGGCTGGATCATCACATCCCCCGGCAAACCATGGAACGCCCAGTCACTTCCCAGCGGATTCCATGGAAAACCGCTGAACAGATACAGGCGACTCATGTCGCAGACCGTCCA
>JAAYUA010000186.1 GCA_012517935.1 Acetobacter sp.
AGCCTGTTACGAGCCGCACTGGGCGCAGACTTAGAATCACCCGTGTCAGAACGTTTTGATAATCTCCAGATACATAAATCCAAGTTGCGCTATTTCAATGCACCCCAGATGGCGGCGTCCATTGCGCTGGCATTATCCATCGGACTTGGGGGAGGGTGGCTCATCCGGGACCGGGAAGTTCCTTTGGGTCTCGCATCCGTCGAACAGGAAGCAACGATTGTGCATGTGTCCGGGCCGGGTAACATAACTGCAGAAGGAACTGTTGCTCAGCTGGCTGCCTGGGGAGGGAAGGCGTTTGGTCGACCGGTGCGCCCCCCGGACCTTTCCGCCGCAGGTTATCATCTTATAAGAGGGCAACTGGTTACGACAGATCACGGACCTGCTTGTGTGTTTTTCTATAAGGATGAACACGGTACACCAATTTCCCTTTTCATCCGTCCCATGTACGGCCGGGACATGACTGCCCCGATGCGCCCCATGCGGCATATGCCTGGCTACATTTGGGCGCAGGATGGGCTGGGCGTCAGTATGATATCGGACGCGTCAGTTCAGAATCTGCATAATCTTGCAAATCAGGCACGGGATTTGATGTCGGGGCAGCATCCGATGCTTTAATGAAAGGACAAGCCTCTTTTTCTTGTGCAGAGAAAAACACTGGACGCTGGAGGGTGTTGTTAACCTGCAAACTGAAAACGTCAGGGCGGGCATAATGTCCTGCAACATCGAGATCGTATTTACCCCGGATCACGTCCTTCAGATCAATATCGGCCGTGATGATGGCTTCACGATCATAGATCGGACCTGCAATGATTTCGCCAAACGGGTTGACGATCACACTGCCACCACGAATGAGCACTGTTTCTGGATCATCCCCTTGATGGCATCTATAATTTTTCGGTGCGTCAGCGCGTGTCATGTACTGACACGCGCTGAGAACAAACGTCCGACCTTCATAGGCAATATGCCGCATCGAAGCCTGCCAAATATCGCGCTCATCCACTGTGGGTGCGCACCAGAGATTGATGCCCTGCGCATACATACTCTGGCGTAAGGCAGGCATATAATTTTCCCAGCAAATCGCGGCTCCGATACGACCGATTTCGGTGTCAAACACTGGGATGGTCGAACCATCTCCCTGTCCCCACACCAGACGCTCAGTCCCGGTTGGCATCAATTTACGATGTTTTCCGAGAAGTGACCCATCAGGCCCGAAAAAAAGTGCCGTGCAATAGAGCGTAGCGCCATCACGCTCGATAACACCGACGACGAGATGGGCCTTCATTTTGGCTGCGAAAGCGCCGATCCGCGCAGTTTCGGTTCCAGGTACATCAATTGCAGCCTTCCAATAGCGGAGATAATCATCTCGCCCTTCCGGAAAACGGCTTCCGAGCACAGCGCCGAATGTCAGCCCTTTTGGATAACCACCGATATAAGCTTCCGGAAACACTGCGAGTTCCACACCTTGTGCCGCTGCAGCATTACAATGAGCTTCCATCCGCTCTAATGTGCGGGGTGTGTCGAAAAGGCTGGTTCCTGCTTGAATGACGGCGACGCGACGTGGGTTCATGTCCGGATCTCTCAATCGGTATGTCGAATGATTGTGAAAAGGAGAGTGGACTTTCTCGCATTATTGGACAAATTGATTGTTTTGATAGTTAAAATCATCATGGTCGATATTTCACGTCTTGATTTCAATCTAGCCACTACTTTTCTGGCGCTCTGGGAAGAACGTAGCGTTTCCAAGGCAGCGCGACGATTGTCTCTGAGCCAGTCAACGATCAGCGCCGCTCTGGCGCGATTGCGTGAAGCCGCGGATGATCCGTTGTTTGTCCGCACGCGTAAGGGCATGCAGCCGACCCCGCGGGCGATGGCCATGGCTGAACCATTACAGGGTGGGGTTGCTTTGTTCCAGGCTGCTTTTTCAGCTGCCACGAATTTCGATCCAGCCACAAGTCGTCAGCATTTTTCTGTTGGAATGTCAGACGATTTCCAGATTGCGATCGGCCCACTGATCGCAAAGCGCCTGAGAGCAGAAGCTCCCCGTGTTTCGGTGACATTCAGACAGGCCAACAGACACCGGGTTGAAGCTCTTTTTGAAGAGGGTGAAATAGATTTTGCCGTTATCGCACAGCCTCATGTGCGTTCCGGATTGCAGCAGCAAGAGATCGGACACTCCGGTTATGCGTGCCTGCTCGATCCAGCTGCCTGTAATCTCACACTTCCCCTGACACTGGAAGATTATCTGACGCTGCCACATATTCTGGTATCATTCTCAGGTCGTGAAGGAATTGTAGATCAGGTTTTGAGAGAGCTTGGCCATTCACGTCAGGTGCAATCAGCATTGACGCATTTCTCTGCACTGCCGCCTTTTTTGATAGGCACGCGCGCCATTGCCACGTTGCCAGTTCACGCCGCGCAGACGCTTGCTGCTGTTTCGGGCCTTACTGTCTGTACTCCTCCCATTGATTTGGGAGAGTATTCTGTGTCGATACTCTGGCAGCGCACGGGAGATAATCACTGGATGCGTCAAATTATAAATGACGCTTTTCTTGAGGCATTGCCTGGCCTGAAGAATAACCATCAGGGGTAATTTACCATCTTGGATGCCTGAGGTCGGGCAATTGCTGTCTGATCCGACATTCCTTCCCAAAGTTGCCTATCGGCTTCAAGATAAGCAGACAGGCAGTCATCGCCCTCACCTCAGACATCGGGCGTTTCCACCTCTATTCCGATAACGGACATGACTCTTGGGGAAACGACGCTGACCAGCTTAAAATTGGACTTTGTATGTATCAAACCAAGCAAGAATCTGACCGGCATGCAATTTGAATTCCAGTGGCGGTTGCGGTCTATTGTGGGATTTTCAAGACAAGCCAATATCGTCCAGAGGCAGCATAGAACTAGTTTCTTGATTTACATGATAAAAAGCTCCATTCCTTTTGAATGGTAGAGTATCATTTTAAGTTCCAAAATCGGGCAAAAACCACGGGTAACAACGGCCATGACTTCGAGCACTTTGTGTTTGAATGTTTCCGTGTGGCCACAGGCGAGGCGGGATTCTTCTCAAGCCTCAGGCAAGGGCGCGATGGAGCGATCGACTTAATTGACCAATATAGCGAGCCTGGATCGATCACTATTGCAGAGTGCAAATATATTGGCACTGGCGGTTTCACGGAAGCGAAAGCGCGCTGGAAGGAAGTCTATGATCATCTCAAAAAACATCTGCCAAAACTTGCAGCCGATCCCTCATTACGCCCTACTTCTCCGTATCGTACCTGGCTTGATCCCGACAAGCCAATCCAACAATACAGATTTTGTTTTACCGTCAGTTTGACCACAAACGAGGTTGCTAAGCTTGAGGAACTGATTGCGGCGGATTTTTCAGAACTCGCCGGGATGGGGGTGGAGGCGGTCCGTCATCTGGCCGAAGCAAACGGCGCGGTGCGTGTTTTGTCATGGGACTGGTTCCACACAGAACTATTACTTTGCCCAGCATTGGCCTTTCGATGGTTTCACGGCTTGCCCATAGGGGTAAGCCTGTTTAAAAAATCTGGGAGAAATAGACAATCTTTTCGCAGATTTCTGGATGGTAGCGAGCTTGCCTACTTTTCGCGTGACAATTTTGCTGATCAAGGCGGTAATCAAGTCCAACGCAGCGAGTCCGATTTACTGGACGACCTTGCTTCTGGCGAGATAACAGCTTTGGTCCTGACTGGGCCTGGTGGATCTGGCAAGACACGCTTGGCATATGAACTGGCCAGAGGTCTCACGGATGAAAGCAGAGGTTTTGATGCTTACTGGTTGGAGCGAGGCGCCTCCGCCGTTTCGGTAATTGCACTGGCAAAAAAATACCCAGCCCAAGCGTCTATCCTCCTTCTTGTCGACTATGCTGAAGCCGCAGAAAGATTGGCCGAAATCGCTGACGTGGTTGAAAATCTGATCGAACAAGGCGGTCATAAAATTAGGGTCGTCGCAACCGGTCGGGCCAGCGCAACCAATAAAATCCGGGACGACCTTGAAATTTTAAATCCCGAAATCAGCTCCCTCACTTCACAACGTGCTGGAGGAACTGCTTATCTAGAATGGGTTACCCGTTCAATTCTTAAGCTCGAAAAAATCCCGGAGAGAGATGCATTGTCGTCGATTTGCCGTGGGATACCTGCTTTGGCTGCGTTCGCTGTTTACCTCTTTCGCAATGATCGTTCCCAGTTCGATTCCCAGTTCGGCGCTCTGCTGGCCAACGATGACTTTCAAAGCTGGTCGAACAAGCGAATTGCGATCCTGGTCAGGGCCCATGCCGTAAAAGAACGCGATTTGGCATCACTTGCCTTAGCGTTGCCCCTCTCAATCGAGCAAGGAGCTCGATTACAGCAATTGAATGCCGATGTCATCGACCTTCTCTTGACCGATCGTTGGATCGAGAATGTTGATGGACAGCTAGTTGCAGCACATGACATTCTGGCTGATGCGCTGCTAGCGCGCTGGCTATTCGAAGCTGAAACGGCAACGACAGATCGGTTGATCAATTTGTTGACAATCGCCGCTAAGGCGCAAGACTTGCCGCATGCTCTGACCGTAATCGCCCGGCTTAGTTACCACACTGGTTTCGGTACAATAGAAGGAGAGCAGATCCTAAAACAATTGCTTGCGAAGTACCCAGAACAAGTGATGGCATCTGCAAACCAATTACTCGGTGGCCCTATTCTCAAAATAACCGAGAAATTGGATCTTCTAGCTACATCACCTCAACTGTCTGAACTGATAAGATTGAATTCGCGACTTCATGTCGGATTGGCTCAGCTTGCCGAAGATATTGCCATTGCACGTGCGAGTAGAGTTGTAATGGATGTTCCTAGGGTGATTATCGATCTTCTGAATGAAGTATGCGCGCATTCGACGTTGTCCAATTTCATTCTATGTAGGGCTTATTCCCTTGATCCCGAGCGTTTCCGTGATCGGGCGCTTGAAAACGTCCAACATTTTCCGATGAACGAGCAGACGCATTTCCTCTTGGTTCGGATGCTGCGTGCAGGAGAAGCATCTGAAGCATTGCGCCAAGCAGTTCGCAATTGGCTTTTAATAAATGGCGCTAATCATCAATCAAGTTTTGTATACGAGGCTTGGCTGAATGCGCAAGGCGATCTGGGCGCTGTCAGGGACAAGCTGCTGGAATGGGTTGGCAAGCATGGCGTCACGCCAGAGGCTAGTCACGTTTACGAGGCCTGGCTGAATGCGCAAGGCGATCTGGGCGCTGTCAGGGACAAGCTGCTGGAATGGGGGGAAAAATTTACAACGCTGGAGTGTGCCGATTTTGTTTTCCGGAGTTGGTTAGAAGCCGGTGGACCACTGGCTGATATCAAAGGATGTTGTGAGGATTGGCTCAAAAAAAATTGGCGACGAGAGGATGCTGTCTACTTGACAAAAAATCTCTCGATGGAGCGAGATATTACATTCGGGACAGCTATGCGTATCGTAGCTTGGGCGGGGATATACTCACTAAATGAAGATTCAATATTTCGCTTGAGTAGGGTCAGCCGCTGGTTAACACATCATTATATTACAAAAAGGGCCAGCTGGATTATTCGCATATCTTCTGAAGCAATCTTCTCCCAATTATGCATCAGGGACTCCCTTTCTCGCGGGCAGCGGATAGCGTGTACCACCTTGTTTGGAAATTTAGCGAAGAGGCATTACCCTAAAGATGAGAATTGGCCTGCAATAGTTCAGATTTTTTGTCATTGCCTGAAGCATGGTGGAATTTTTTGCCACATCAATAGATTGCCATCGAATACTTGGGCGGTCTTGCTTGAAGATGCTTTTCAGTTTGGGCTGCTCGACGCTGAAAAGGACAGAGCTGCAATTATTCACGCGCAGGAATTAAGCAAATTGATCATGGATTCCAATGAATATTCAAATTTTATTTCAAAGTCATATTAATTTTTGATTGAATTATTTATAATATTTAGTGATTTTATACATTTATATAGTATTCAGTGATCGCACTAAAGCACGGTATTGAA
>JAAYUA010000187.1 GCA_012517935.1 Acetobacter sp.
CGACCCTGCGGAATGCGGGTTATTTACTGATGTCAGGCCAGATTCTGGATTCAACGATGGTAGCATCTCTGAAGCTGCGCAATATCAAGGCGGATATTCGGGCAGGACGAATCCCACAAAGTTTTTTCACAAAGATCACGATGTGCGCTGGATGCTGAAGTGGAGGACTGGGATATGCCGGCAACGGATCTCATCATCCCGTTCTTTGGCGATAAGTCGAAGGTATTGATAGCGCTGCGTCCTGTTCCTGCAGAGAATGAACTCCACGGCATAGTCATCCAGAGGCAATATCCTCCCCGCGTCTGCGACAGACGCCGCGCGAAAATCAGGATCAAGAACCCTCAACCAACCAGCCAAAAACCTGGAGTCAGGAGAAAGGCGCGCCAATCAACGGTTCTTCGATCCCTCCAAAATGATTTTGCGCTATTAGAACACTGCCACTGCAAGTTGTAATAGAAGATAAAAATCAAAGATTATCACAGGTGGAAATGTAGAGTTTTCATTTCAAGATATTCTTCTATGCCAGCAGATCCACCCTCACGCCCAAGACCTGAATGTTTAATTCCTCCAAATGGTGCTGAGGCCATCGAAATAGCTCCCGTATTAATTCCCACCATTCCGCACTCAAAAGCCTCACTCACGCGCCATGCACGACTTACATCACGCGAAAAAACATAACCGGCGAGACCGAAAGGAGTAGCGTTAGCAAGCTGAATAACCTCCTGCTCCGTTTCAAAACGGAATAACGGCAACACAGGACCAAAGGTCTCCTCCGTTGCGATCAAGGCATCCGATGGAACATCCGCCAACAAAACAGGAAGAATAACGCGGCCGTTGATTGTTAACTCATCTCCAACTATTCTTGCCCCACGCGACAGAGCATCCTCCACATGTGATTTCACCTTGCTCACAGCCATATCATTGATCAGCGGACCTATCGCTACAGCAGGATCCAAACCATTACCGACAATAATTCCTTCGAGCTTTTTTGCAATCTTCAGGCATACCTCGTCATACACTTCACTCTGAACATAAGCTCTATTAGTACAAACACATGTCTGACCAGCATTCCGAAATTTACTCGCAATGATCCCGTCAACAGCGACATCCAAGTCAGCGTCATTGAAAACGACAAGAGGTGCATTCCCACCAAGTTCTAGCGTCAACCTTTTTACCGTATCCGCTGATTGCGCCATCAGATATTTTCCAATCGCAGTCGAACCGGTAAATGATAATTTTCGAACTATAGAACTCTTCAATAAGCCCTCTCCAATCTCACGAGCATCGCCAGTCACGACACTGAAAAGACCTGGAGGAACGCCTGCACGTTCAGCTAAGGCAGCAAGCGCCAATGCACTAAAAGGCGTTAATTCAGATGGTTTTACAATCATGGCGCATCCTGCGGCGAGAGCTGGCGCTACTTTCCGTGTCACCATCGCAGAAGGGAAATTCCATGGGGTGATAGCGGCCGTAACGCCGACAGCTTCCTTCAGAACAACAACCCGATGATCTCCATCAGGCTGCATGACATGACCACTCAAACGCCGGGCTTCTTCCCCATACCACCGGACAAAACTCGCCGCGTAATGAATTTCAGACAGCGCCTCATGTAACGGCTTGCCCTGCTCCAGCGTCATGATACGAGCCAGATCGTCCTGATTCTGACAGATCAGTTCATACCACGCCGCAAGGACATCCGAACGGGCAATGCTCGACATCCGTGCCCAATCTTGCTGAGCACTTTGTGCAGATTCAATCGCGTCGTTAACTTGTATAGCCTTACAAGCAGGAACACTCCCAATTATACTTTCGTCGAACGGGTTATTAACCAGAATGACTTGATCATCAGATGCATCGACCCATTCGCCTGAGATATATGCTTTCTGACAAAACAATTTCGGGTCATTTAACATTTGAGATACGCATTCCAACACAAGCTTCATATTCTGCCTAACCGCCCATTCCTGTAACATCACATTCGTTTCGACACCGTGCTCTAGAAATCAGCACGAATACTTCCAAAAAACATTCTAGGTGCCCCAACCAGCATAGATTGGAAACTCATTGCACCAGATGCAATATTCATAGGATTACCGTTTTCTCCCATAGTTGATATGTATTTGGAGTTACTTAAATTTGTGACGTTAAATGAAATAACTACATTTTTTATCACATCCATCTTAGAAGAATATTTCTTCATATTCCCAAAAGAATATTCAACACCAGCATTTGCGATCCAATATCCAGGAACCTTCACATCCCCTGCATAGCTATAATTTCTTTTCCCAGTATAGCTACCATCAATATAGGTCAGCAAACCGTTCCAGGTATAAGATAACCTGGATTTATACATAAACCTCGGGTAATTAACAACTTGTGATCCCTTAATATTATAAACTGTACCTGCTTCCGTAATATTATTATCATATGTTGCGTGATTGTAACTGACGCTATTTGTCAACGAAAGACCTTCGATTGGTCTGATGGTCAGAGCAGCATCAACTCCATTCATTGTAACGCCACCAACATTTGCAACGGTCGAAATCGGGTTAATTGACGAACCACTTGTAATTTGCTGAAGACGATTATTAAAGTTAGTGCGATAAGCATAAACTGAAGCACCAATATGATGATCGTTATATCTATACCCAGCTGCATACGTCCATGCAGTCTCAGGGCGTAACGATTTTTTAGTCATATCAAAAGCCTCTTGAGAAACAGCAAATGGTGACGCGCACAATTTATATCCGCATTCTGAATAACTGTGAACATTCTCAGAAATATCAAAGAAAAGCTCGTGATATTTCAAGAAATGCCAATCAGCACTTATATGTGGTAAAAAAGCTTTTGCTGTAGTCAAGCCTTCCGCGCTGGTGATACGGGAACCCGCACCATAATAATTCTGGTTAAGATAACCATCGCCTACTCGAGTTGTGCTCAATACCGACTTGAAACCAAAATGCAACGCAAGATTGTGCAAAACATGATATGTATCACTCACAAATGCTGTAAATGTATTCGTGCTGTAATTTTGATTATAAATTTCTGCAAAAGGATTTTTCCAATGACCCAATGGATTTGGAAGAGCTTCGGTCATTTTCCCATTAACAATATTCGGCATAGAATACGCATACATTGGAGACAGATAAGTATTATTTTCGTACCACACACCTCCACTGATTTCATTATGCGCAATATTATAATGAAGTTGTGACGTAATACCAAAACGTCTGATCTCTGGTTCTTTGACCAATTCACTGAGGGGTGAACCATTGGGGGAAGGATAATAGGGGGTCGTCCAGGTTGTCTGATTGGTCTCATTATGACCATAGACTGTAGTATTCCACGTCAGATGATCGCTCAGCTTCAGATCTGCTTTAATACCACCGAACAAATCCTGTGTGTTGTTTGCTGCTTCGTAGTAGGATGCATCTGTTTTGTCAGATAATTTATCAAATCCAGCGGGATAAATCCCGTTCGCTGCATCTATTCCTGCCTGTAAACCGCTTTGACGACCATTATAATAATTAGGAACATTATAACCTACAAGCTGAATGATTTCAGGCGATGCATCCGGCAATGTAAATTGATGAATGTCTGACCAATCAAAAAACGTCGAAATTTTACTATCATTACCAATTGGCTGAACGAATTTTACGTTTACCTGTTGGTTGAATTGATTACCATAACTCTTCCACATTTTTGTATCATTACGCATATACGACATATAGAATTTCGAACCCGTTTTATTCAGGCTTCCACTGTCCAATCGAATAAATGTATGGAAGTTACTATAGCTGCCAAAGCCCTGCCGTATTGTTCCGCCCATTTTTTCATGGGGATCGGATGATATATAGGCCAGTGTCCCGCCTAAATTGTTTGTAGACGCTACATCTTCGGCGCCAGCAGACTGCGAAACATTCACTCGCTGAACGTTTTCTGAAGAAATGGCCATCACGGGATTAAGACCATTATAGTTCCGATATGCCAATTCTCCCAGTGGCATACCATCCAAAGTCATACCCAATTCCTGCCCCTGGAAACCGTGCATAAAAACCTGCACAGACCAAGTATTCAATCCTTGCGGATCATCTGACTGAAACATAACGCCTGGTAGGGTAGCCAAAACTTTCATCGGGTTTGTGCCGGCAGGAGCCTGAGAGAGAAATTTCTGACTAACTGTTTCAACCGCTCCATGAACCAGACGTCGTGTCGCAACAGATAACTGCTCCGATGTTGAGCTGACAAACATTTCCTTTTTCTTCGATATTTTATTTTCTTTTTTTAGAACGTAACCATCTAGAGAAACACTGCCCGCATGGGCATGTACTGCTGCCTGTGACACTTCTACGCCACTCAGGAGGGTGGTAATCGACAAAAGAAATGAAAATCGATACATCTTACTCATGAGTAACTCCTGATTTGCGTGCAGTGTTCAGTCAGAGCGAAAAATTGTTAAGACAAAACACGGCAGAATGAAGATCTGCCATATTTATGTTCCGCATATAAAATGTTAACAACACGAAACATAATAATTGTGCCTATAATTTTAACTTATGCCTGCATCAGCAATCGATCGTTGTCATTCGTTCCCAGTCGGAAAGATGACCACAATATGCATTCCATTCTGCGGTCTTCAACTGGATATACGAAGTGACCAAATCGCTTCCAATGATACCGCGCAGGTTTTCATCTGCTTCCAATGCACGCAATGCATCCAGAAGATTCAAAGGAAGTTTCTTTGCATCCTTTATTTTATGACCATCAGTATACATATTGATATCCAAGGGCTTTCCCGGATCGATCTCCCGCTCAATCCCATCCAGACCTGCTGCCAAAAGAGTAGCCTGCAAGAGATAGGGATTTGCCGCACCATCTGGCAAACGCATTTCAAAGCGTCCTTTTCCAGGAACACGAATCATATGTGTTCTGTTGTCGCCCGAATACGTAACTGAATTAGGGGACCACGTCGCACCTGAAACAGTTCGCGGTGCGTTAATACGCTTGTAGGAATTAACTACAGGATTAAGAAATGCACAAAGAGCATCCGCGTGATGTATCAGGCCGCCGACAAAATGATAGCCTCGCTTTGACAAACCCATTTCATCATCAGCATCAAAACACACATTTGCTTCACCATTCCACAGGGAAATATGGGCATGACACCCCGTTCCGGTGAGATTCATAAACGGTTTTGGCATAAAGGTAGCGCGTAAACCATGCTTTTCAGCAATGGAACGGGCCATGAACTTGAAAAATACATGCCTATCCGCTGTGATCAATGCATCGTCAAATATCCAGTTCATTTCAAACTGACCATTCGCGTCTTCATGGTCGTTCTGATAAGGCTCCCAGCCAAGAGACTGCATCGCATCACAGATTTCTGCGATCACATCATATCGACGCATAAGAGCCGATGCGTCATAGCATGATTTGGCCGCATCATCATGTTCATCGGAAATGCGTTGACCGTCAGGTGTCAGAAGAAAGAACTCACATTCGACACCGGTCTTAACCGAAAAACCCGCTTTTTTCGCGCGGCTGACCATACGCTTCAGCGTATTCCGTGGTCCCTGCTCGATCAGAGATCCATGCATTTTCAGATCTGAGGCCAACCACCCAACTTCCGGCTTCCATGGAAGCTGGATCAAGGTTGATGCATCAGGGATAGCAACGAGATCCGGATCCGCAGGCGAAAGCACGAAATTGGTCGCAAAGCCCGCAAAACCTGCTCCATTTTTCTGCATTGCGGCAATTGCCGTTGCAGGGACCAGTTTTGCACGTTGTACGCCAAAAAGATCCGTAAACGAAATAAGAAAATAATTAATCCCCCGATCCGCGGCAATAGCCGCCAAATCAGGCACAATCGTATCTTGGGGCATTTCTGCAGCCTTACAAACATTCGTGTTTATAGAAAAGATGCCTCAATACACTCCGGTATTGAGGCATCCATGACGCTCAGAAACCCGTTTTGCCCGGATACCATTCTGTTCCGGCCAGAGGAATTCTGGTCATCGCAGCTGCCTCCAGCGTCAATGAAACCATATCTTCTGGTTCCAGATTATGCAGATGACTTTTACCGCACGCCCGCGCAATAGCCTGTGCTTCCATCGTCATAACCGACAAATAATTGGCGATGCGTCGTCCCCCAAGGATCGGATCAAGACGAGCAGCCAATTCCGGATCCTGTGTAGTGATTCCCGCAGGATCCCGTCCCTCCTGCCAGTCATCATAAGCACCAGGCACTGTGCCAAGCTTTGCATATTCAGCTGCCAAATCGGGATTCTGATCGCCCAGTGCAATCAGAGCAGCAGTGCCGATAGCTACTGCATCTGCCCCTAATGCCAAAGCCTTAGCCATATCCGCGCCGCCGCGAATGCCACCGGAGACTATCAGTTGCACCTTGCGGTGCATATCAAGATCCTGCAATGCCTGCACAGCAGAACGAATTGCCGAAAGAATGGGTAACCCTACATGCTCAATAAAAACTTCCTGCGTGGCGGCTGTTCCACCCTGCATACCATCAAGCACGATGACATCTGCACCAGCTTTAACCGCCAGTGAAACGTCATAGTAAGGACGACTTGCACCAACCTTTACATAAATTGGCTTTTCCCAGTTGGTAATTTCCCGCAACTCTTCGATCTTGATTTCAAGATCATCAGGTCCTGTCCAATCTGGATGACGACAAGCGGACCGCTGATCAATCCCTTCAGGCAGATCGCGCATCTTTGCAACGCGTGGTGAAATCTTCTGCCCCAGCAGCATACCACCGCCACCGGGCTTTGCACCCTGCCCAACCACAACCTCTATTGCGTCAGCCCGTCGCAAATCATCCGGATTCATGCCGTAACGTGATGGAAGATATTGATAAACCAGAATAGAAGAATGCCCCCGCTCTTCTGGCGTCATACCACCATCACCTGTGGTGGTAGAGGTGCCGACAGCGCTTGCACCACGTCCCAGCGCTTCCTTTGCCTGAGCAGAAAGTGCGCCAAAGGACATTCCAGCAATTGTCACAGGTGTTTTAAGGTGAATGGGCTTCTTCGCAAAACGCGTACCAAGAACGACATCCGTGTCACACCTCTCACGATAGCCTTCCAGAGGATAACGCGAAATGGAAGCCCCAAGAAACAGAAGATCATCAAAATGAGGAAGCTTGCGTTTCGTTCCTGCACCACGAATATCATAAATACCCGTAGCTGCCGAACGCTGAATTTCAGAAATGGTGAATGGATCAAATGTAGCCGAAAAACGCGGAACAGTGCGCGGAGGCATATTTTTACTTTCTGACATCATATCCTCAATAGGCTGAAGCGTTATCGACATGGAAATTATAGAGGCGACGACCGGATCCATAGCGACGGAAAGTCGTCGCGTCATATTCAGTGATTCCAGATTTTTCTAAAATATTTCGAAGAATATCTAAATCTTCTTCAGTCATTGTCTTTTCTTCGCAGTCAGCACCAAGGCTTTTAACTTCACCACGAACAAAGATTTTTGCCTCATAAAGGCTATCACCTAATGCTTCGCCTGCATCACCGCACACAACCAAGGCGCCCGATTGCGCCATGAAACCACTCATATGACCCACTGAACCACGCACGACGATATCGATACCCTTCATCGAAATACCGCACCGCGCTCCGGCATCACCATCAATCACAAGCAACCCACCGTGCCCGGTAGCACCCGCAGCCATACTGGCATTACCTTCAACATGAACAGAACCGCTCATCATGTTTTCAGCCACACCAGGACCAGCATTCCCTTTAATAGTTAAGTTCGCACGCTGATTCATTCCACAAGCATAATATCCAACCTGACCTTCTATGGTCACATCAATGGGTGCTGTCAGACCAACCGCGATGGAATGTCGCCCGTCCGGATGCCTTACTTCCCAGCTGCCTGTGACATCCTCGGACTGCAAAACTGTATTGAGATCCCGAATTGTCGATTTCCGGAGATCAACAGTCTGATGATTAAACAGCGCCTCGCTCATGCTGCATGCTCCCAGTGATAGACACGTTGAGGTTCAGGCTCAAAAACAGTTGCGTTTTCAATTCCAGGTAAATCGGCGAATGCACGATATTCAGATGCAAAGGCGACATAATCATCTGTCTCGACCATGACTGCAGGTTTGCACGCCACAGGATCGCGCAGAACCGCAAATCCGTCTCGTGTGCCAACAACAAAGGTGTAAAATCCATCAAGATCCGACAGAGAAGCAGTCAGTGCGCCATCAAGCTTTTCCCCTTGGGAAAGACGCCACGACAAATAACCTGCAGCGACTTCGGAATCATTCTCGGTTTCAAATTTCAAACCTTCACGCACCAACTGACGACGCAGCGTATTATGGTTTGAGAGAGAGCCGTTATGAACAAGACACTGATCAGGCCCCGTCGAGAATGGATGGGCTCCAGCCGTCGTCACCGCTGATTCAGTTGCCATCCTCGTGTGGCCAATCGCGTGCGTTCCAGACATGTCAGCAAGACCGAAACGACTGGCAACCTCTTCGGGAAGACCTACGCCTTTGTAAAGCTCGATGCTGTCTCCACTGGAGGCAATGGCAAGTCCCTGCCCATAACTCTGCACCATTTCTCGGATAGCAGGCGCAACATCAGTCAGGCAGACAATCACCAAATGGTCACAGCGATGAGAAAACGTTGCACCATCTGCCAAAGACAGAATTTTTGCTTCAACATCCGCACGGAGTGCATCAGTAACACCACGCACCGTGATCTTGGTGCGCCCGTGTAATTTTCCCCCATAGACAGCGAAACCCGCGCTATCAGGACCACGCTCAGTCATGGTTTTGAGCATCTGCGCCGTCAAAATACCAAGTTTATTTTGCAGTTCTGGATTTTTCAGAAACAGGCCAACTATGCCGCACACCGTCATTCTCCACAACGATCAGGAAACGATACGCATATGAAACGCATCCACCGTCAGGAGTCAACGCAAAAGAATAAAATTTTCTTGCTAGGAAATATTTTTAGTAGGAAGCATCATCCCGCTATGCCAGATCACTTTTCCTCGGATAGATGATGATCGAAAGATAACGCATTGGTTTTTCAATCAATTCTTCAGGACCATGAGGTGCCTGACTATCAAACAGGAGTGTATCGCCAGCTTGCATCTCATAGCGGTCATCACCATGCCGGTAGATGACTCGTCCGCTGAGCATGTAAATCAGCTCCACTCCTTCATGCCGAAAATTACCGTAGGGCATAGCTTCCTCATGAAGAGTAATCATGTACGGCTCCACAACCGTACTTCCTCCCAGAAGATGTCCCAACAATTCATATTCGTGTCCAACTTTGGTGCCACGCCGCTCTATGACAACACCTCTGCCGCTTTTGACAAACGAACAGTCGCGCTGCTCCTCAAATGTTGCAAAAAGTTGACTAAGCGGCACATTAAGAGCCCGACTGACTGCCTGAAGCGTTGTCAGGGAGGGTGATATCTGGCCGTTTTCGATTTTTGACAGCATTCCCAATGAAATACCTGACGCATTGGCAAGATCGGCGCCCGTCAGCTCAGCTTTTCTCCTCCACATTCTGATTTGCGCCCCCAGAGATTCCTCCAGTGTCAGTTCACGTACAGGCGCAGCAGAAGACCCTGTCGAAAGGTCTACGGCAGCATCATCGCCAGAAGCGGATGGGGAACTCGATACAGCCACAGTTTTTAAACTCCATAATCACTTTCTCAGTCACCTTCTACGCATGCCTGAACGTGACTGGATCAATCCAGAACCCTCATTATAGCTGCAAATGCTGTAAATTGTTGTTCTAAAGGCGGAAGGCAATTTTTCTTGAGAGATTCGCGCAAGGTATTCGCCAGATCTTGAGACAGACGGCCAAATTCACGCCGCCTGGAAACCAGGGTCAACCGCCGGCGAAGGCTGGCCACAGGCAACGGATGTACTGCCAGTCCCATATTCTGATCATACCCAGCCTCACTCAGACAAAGAGGAGTGGAAATTGCCACCCCTCCGTTCCGGCAGGCTGCCAGCACGCCAGAAGGAAGGTCAAACTCCTGCCCCAAAGGCACCTCGATGCGCAGACGACGCAAAAAACGTTCAATTTCCGAACCTGATCTGGAACGGAGTGTAAACCGTACAAAGGGCTCTTTCATAAGCAGGCGCGTCAATTCTTCCCGATCTGAGGGAGCAGAAATCTCTCGCGAACAGACCAGAACGTAAGGTTCCTCAAACAAGGGCCATCGTTCCAGACCAGGAACATCCTCCAGATCATCAACCCCAACAATGAAGTCGATTTTGCGCGCCAGAAGAGCGGCTGCATGAGACTCTGTGAGGCCCGCAAGGACAATCAGATGTTCGGCACGGCTTCCAAGAAAACTCGAAACATCCTGCAATAATGCTCGAGACAGCGAATCCACCACACCTATACGCAGATGCGAAACCCGCCCTTTCTGCATGTCACGCAATCGTCCTGACATCTGATGCATTTCCGCAACAAGATTGCCCGCATACTGCCTCAGAACCATACCGGACGCCGTCAAAGCAAGAGGTCGAACACTCCGATCAAACAGACTCGCGCCGATCCGCCCTTCAAGATCTGCGATCGCTTGGGATACCGCAGGTTGGGTAATACCCAGACTCCGCCCTGCAGCAGCCATACTACCCTGCTCACAAACTACCAGGAAAACGTTCAATCCATTGACATCGAACGGGAGTATATTGAGCGCCATGAATGCACCATAAGAAAAAATTATACTTACATCATTCCACTGGGATGTATTCTTGAATCATAAATGAGATCAAGAGTGAACAATGTCCAGCGATCACTATTCCCTTTTCTCGCTACTCCGTGAGAGTCTGCGCGGACACGCTGGGTGGAAACCCGCATGGCGTAAAGCCTCTCCTCAACTCGCCTATGATGTCATCATTGTTGGCGGTGGGGGACACGGTCTTGCTACAGCCTATTATCTGGCGCGACGTTACGGCATTCAACGTGTTGCCGTTTTGGAAAAAGGCTGGATAGGAGGCGGAAATGTTGGTCGCAACACAACGATTGTTCGCTCCAACTATCTCCTCCCCGGGAACACCCCATTCTATGAATGCTCCATGAAACTCTGGGAAGGTCTTGAGCAGGACATCAATTATAACGCAATGGTCAGTCAGCGTGGTGTTCTCAATCTATTCCACAACGATGCCCAGCGCAACGCCTATATCCGTCGTGGAAATGCCATGCGCCTGAACGGTGTAGATGCTGAACTTCTCAATATTGAAGCTGTTCGAAACAAAGTTCCATTTTTGAATTTCGATAACGCGCGTTTCCCTATTCAGGGCGGCCTACTTCAACGCCGTGGAGGTACCGTACGTCACGATGCCGTCGCTTGGGGTTACGCCCGGGCTGCAGATCGACTTGGCGTTGATATTATTGAAAATTGCGAAGTAACCGGGATTACCATTCAAAACGGTATTGCAACAGGTGTTGAAACCACCCGTGGAAAAATCACAGCCGGAAAAATCGGTCTGGCATGCGCTGGGAACTCTTCACTCGTCGCAGCCATGGCGGGGCTCCGTCTCCCGATTGAAAGTCATGTTCTTCAGGCTTTTGTAACAGAAGGCCTCAAACCATTCATCGACTGTGTGACAACTTTCGGTGCCGGACATTTCTATATCAGTCAGTCAGACAAGGGAGGTCTTGTCTTCGGCGGCGATATCGATGGCTATAACTCCTACGCTCAACGAGGCAATCTACCTGTTGTCGAGGATGTCATTGAAGGTGGAATGGCGTTGATGCCACGTATTGGTCGTGTCCGTCTGCTGCGCCAATGGGGTGGCATCATGGATATGTCGATGGATGGCAGTCCCATCATTGATCATACATCTGTTGGTGGTCTCTATCTTAATGCCGGGTGGTGTTACGGCGGATTCAAGGCAACCCCGGCTTCCGGGCTTTGCTTTGCTCATCTTCTCGCACGTGATGAACCTCATGAAGTCGCACGCGACTATCGGCTGGACCGTTTCGGGCGTGGTGCTGTGATTGACGAAAAAGGCGTGGGCGCACAGCCCAATCTACATTGAGGTTTCTGCCATGCGTTTGACCTGTCCCCATTGCGGCGCACGAGCCCTTGAAGAATTTACCTATCGTGGTGATGCAACATTACGACGCCCCGCTGAAGATGCACCCCATCAGGCGTGGGTAGACTATGTCTATCTCCGGGACGACCCGGCCGGATACCACAGCGAACTCTGGTACCATGGCGTTGGCTGCCGTGCATGGTTGGTTGTCATCCGCAATACGCTGACACACCAGATCAAGTCTGTCTCTTCCGCCGTCGCCTCCCCCGCACCAAATAAATCGGATTCCTGAATATGCATGGTATCCTAAACGCTTTTTCTTCCGCCAGCCAATCATCAGAGCGGAAGACATCCCGCCTCTCAGGCAATGGAATTGATACAACTAAGACACTCTGCTTCAGCTTCGATGGCCACAACTATACAGGACATCCCGGCGATACTCTGGCATCAGCGCTCCTGGCGAATGGAGTGCGACTTGTCGGTCGTTCTTTCAAATACCACCGACCACGCGGCATTCTCTCCGCCGGACCGGAGGAACCTAATGCACTGGTCGAACTCCGCGGCGGTGCACGGCGTGAACCCAACAGTCGTGCCACGGTTACAGAGCTCTATGACGGCCTGATATCTACCAGCCAAAACCGTTGGCCAAATCTGGCATTTGACGCACTCGGCATTAACGGAATGATGTCTCCCGTCTTTACTGCCGGTTTCTACTACAAGACTTTCATGTGGCCCGCGTCCTTCTGGGAAAAGTTCTATGAACCAGTAATTCGTCGGGCTGCCGGTCTTGGACGTGCAGCCGATGAGGCTGACCCGGATCATTATGAAAAAAACAATGCTTTTTGCGATGTTCTCGTCATTGGAAGCGGTCCAGCCGGACTGTCCTCCGCATTGGCAGCTGCTGAATCTGGCGCCAGAGTCATTCTATGCGAGCAAGACAGCCTCCTAGGTGGTCGGCTGAGAGCTGAGAATATCCAGATCGACAATCACCCCGGTTGGCAATGGGCCGAAGACATCGTCAGCCATCTCCGCAACATGTCCAACGTACGCATTATGACGCGAAGCTGTGTGTTCGGGCGCTATGATGGCGGCACATACGGCGTTGTCGAACGTGTATCCGATCATCTGGCTGAACCGCTGCCCGGACAGCCACGCCAACGTCTGTGGCGCATCATCGCCAAACAAGGCATCGTCGCAACAGGGGGTATCGAACGGCCAATCGTATTCCCAAATAATGATCGTCCCGGCATTATGCTTGCCGGAGCAGTTCGCACCTATATCAACCGCTTCGGTGTAACGCCTGGACAGCAAGCAGTTGTTTACGTCAACAATGACGATGGTCTGCGCACAGTATCCGATCTTCTGGCTGCTGGTGCGCGTATCGCCGCTGTCGTGGATTCCCGGGCACAACCTTCTTCACAAGCAAAAACCATCATTCAACAAACAGGAGCCCCCTTATTCTTCGGTGCCCGCATTGCTGACACATCAGGCTATCGTGGTGTGAAAATGGCAATCATCCGTGATAATAAAGGAAAAAATCATCGTATTGCTTGCGATCTGATCGCTGTGTCCGGCGGCTGGAATCCCGACATCGCCCTTACCACACACGATGGTGGGCGCCCGGTCTATAATGAAACGCTCGCAACTTTTGTTCCAGCGCTTGATTCTGAAGACCTGCATGTTGCTGGCGTTGCCGCGGGCACCATGACGACAGCAGAAGCACTGCGCGAAGGCGCGCAGGTCGGCCAACGTGCTGCCGCCCAATGCGGATTTCGTGAGCCTTCTACTCCCCCCGTAGCCACTCCTGCTGTTGATCAGGATGAAACTTACGGCGTGGTGGCACAGTGGCATGCCCTAGACAAAGAAAGCAGCCAGCGAGCTGGAAAGGCTTTTATTGACTTCCAGAATGATGTTACGGCCAAAGACACCAAGCTCGCTGCACGAGAAGGGTTTATTTCGGTCGAGCACCTTAAACGCTACACGACACTCGGTATGGCGACCGATCAGGGCAAAACAGCCAACGTCAATGCGCTTGCGTTGCTCGCTGAAGTTACACAACAATCCATCCCACAAACGGGGACAACACGCGTTCGCCCTCCAACCCAACCTGTTGCATTGGGCGCACTCGGAGGACCTCATCGCGGCAAGCATTTCAAACCTTACCGCCTTCCCCCGACTCACCAGTGGGCTGTCGAACAAGGTGCTGTGTTTACCGCCAATGGATTATGGCTTCGCGCCCAATGGTATCCTCGCTCAAATGAAACAAGCTGGGAGGAAACAGTTAATCGTGAGGTCAAAACCGTCCGCAACGCAGTTGGATTCTGCGATGTAACCACTCTGGGAAAAATTGACATACAGGGACCGGACGCAGCGACTTTTCTTGAACGTGTCTATGTAAATGCCTGGCAGAAACTGCCCATCGGGCGCGCACGCTATGGATTGATGCTTCGTGAAGACGGTTTCGCCTTTGATGACGGCACAACCGCACGACTTGGCGAAAACCATTATGTCATGACCACAACGACGGCCAATGCTGGCCCCGTCATGCAGCATCTTGAATTCTGCCATCAATGGCTGTGGCCCGAAATGAACGTCCAGTTCATCTCAGTGACAGATGAATGGGCTCAGATCGCAGTTGCAGGCCCCAAAGCAAGGGATGTTCTGCGTCAGATTGTCGATCCAGCCTTTGACCTCTCCAACGAAGCATTTGGTTATATGGCCGCCGCGTCCGTCACTATCTGTGGTGGCCAGACGGCGCGTCTGTTCCGTTTGTCCTTTTCGGGAGAACTGGCCTACGAACTCGCAGTTCCTGCTCGATACGGTGACGCATTGGCCAAACTCTTGATGCGTGTTGGGCAATCTTACGGCATTGCTCCCTACGGAACCGAAGCTCTCGGCGTCATGCGCATCGAAAAAGGACATCCCGCCGGCCCTGAATTGAATGGGCAAACCACTGCGCATGATCTTGGCATGGGACGCATCCTGTCAAAGAAAAAGGATTTCATTGGGAAAACCATGGCGGCCCGCCCGGCCCTGACCGACCCGAGCCGGCCAACTCTTGTTGGTTTGCGGCCACTTTCCCCAACCCTTCCTCTGGTCTCTGGCTCCCATCTCCTCCCCAAGGGAAAACCTGCCACGGCCTGTTTCGATCAGGGTTGGATTTCTTCCTCGGCTTGGTCACCAACTCTGAAATCATGGATTGCTTTGGGCTTCCTCGCTCATGGCCCGGAACGCCATGGTGAAATCATAGCAGTTCACAACCCATTAGCCGGAACGATCACTGAGGCGGAAATCGTCTCTCCTGTTTTTGTTGATCCAGAAGGAACGCGCCTCCATGCCTGAAACTCTGGCGGCACATCCCGCAGTAACTCCACCGCTCATCACGGCTTCTGGCTTGAGCCTGACTCTTACTCCTACACGTGAAACTATCAGTATCGGGCCATTTGCCGGATGCCTGGCTTCACTCAACACCGCTCTGGGCATCACGCTTCCAGAAACATTCGCGACCACTATAGCGGCGGACGGCGTCGTTTATAGCCGGGCGGCTCATGATCAGTGGTTTGCTACAGCTCCCGAAGGAACAGGGCTAATGTCCCGCCTTGAAGCCTCCTGCATGAAACTGGCTGCATTGACAAACCAGACAGACAGCCGGGTCACGCTGTCTCTCAAGGGCATCGGGGCACGAGCCATTACCTCAAAAATAGTACCCATAGATCTTCACCCTGACTTCTTTGGTCCGGGCCATACGGCGCTGACACTTGCCGGGCATATCCCGATCATCCTGACATGCTCCAACGCCGACACTGCTTATGACTTTACCGTCTTTCGCAGCTTCGCTCAAAGCCTTCATCACGATATTCTTGTTGCCATGAACGGCGGCATTCCGAATTCAGAACGAGTGTAAAGATGATCCGTCTCTCTTCTACCAACCTGACTTTCGCCCTGACACTAAGCTGCCCGAACCGGCCTGGTATCGTCGCAGCCATTGGTGCCAAGCTCTATGAACTTGGGGGCAACATTACTGAAGCGCAGCAGTTCGATTACACAGAAGAAAAAACATTTTTTATGCGTATTGTTTTTGATGTCGCCACCTCTGAAGCGATCGAACAGACACTTTCAGACGAAATCGGCGCATTGGCAGATACTTTTAAAATGGAATGGTCACTCGTTGATTTGGCCAAACCACACAAGGTGATACTGATGGTTTCGAAATTCGACCATTGCCTTGTCGATTTATTATATCGCTGGAGGATAGGTGAACTCGCGATCGAACCCGTAGGTATTATTTCCAACCATGCACAGGAAACCTACGCTGATATTGAATTTTACGGGATCCCTTTCCATCACCTGCCCATCACCAAAGACACCAAAGCTGAACAGGAAGCCCGTATCTGGGATATCTTCCAGTCGACAGGTGCCGAACTGGTGATTCTTGCACGTTATATGCAGATTCTTTCAAATGATTTTTCAAGAAAACTTATGGGACGCTGTATTAATATCCATCATTCGTTCCTGCCCGGTTTCAAAGGGGCTCGCCCCTACCATCAAGCTTTTGGACGTGGTGTGAAATTGATCGGTGCGACAGCTCATTACGTGACTAGTGATCTTGATGAAGGCCCCATCATAGAACAGGACGTGGAACGAATTTCCCACGCCGATACTCCCGATGATCTGATCCGTAAAGGGCGGGACATTGAGCGGCGCGTTCTGGCTCGGGCTGTTCGCTATCATATCGAACGCCGCGTTCTACTGAGCGGCAACAAAACTATTGTCTTCACCAACTGATGGGCATGAACTCCATGTTGGGCGACGCAACCATGATTAATGGAGCGGCAGTAGCCGGTGTCATGACAAAAGCCATGATACGGGATGTCGATAATCTTCGGAAACAGGGTATCACGCCCGGCCTTGCCGTTGTTCTCGTTGGAGATGATCCGGCCAGCGAAGTCTATGTCCGTAGCAAGATCCGCAAAACCAAGGCCGTTGGCATGAATTCCTTCTGTCATCGTCTTCCCTCAGACACATCACAGTCTGCCTTGCTGGATCTGATCGCAACCTTGAATGCAGATCCGGATATCCATGGTATCCTCGTGCAACTCCCTCTCCCTCTTCACATTCAGCGCGATGCCGTGCTGGATGCCATTTCTCCCGAAAAAGATGTTGATGGCTTTCATGTCCTGAATGCTGGAAAACTTGCCGTTGGACGGACCGACGGCATGATCCCGTGCACACCGCGCGGATGCATGATTCTGCTGCGGCAGGTTCTGCCATCACTCGCGGGTCTTCATGCTGTCGTGATCGGATGCTCGAACATCGTTGGCCGTCCGATGGCGCGGCTACTCCTTAATGAAGGATGCACCGTAGTTGTCACTCATCTACAGACACGCGACGTCGCAGCAGAAGCCCGACGGGCCGATATTCTGATCGTCGCCGCCGGCCATCCTGGCCTTGTTCGAAGCAACTGGGTCAAACCGGGCGCTGTCGTTATTGATGTCGGCATAAACCGTATCACAACACCAAACGGCACAACTATTGTCGGTGATGTGGCTTTTGACGAAGTTGCTGATCACGCCAAAGCCATCACCCCTGTGCCTGGCGGCGTCGGCCCCATGACTATCGCATGCCTTCTCCAGAATACGCTTCAGGCTGCCCAGAACACCATCATAACCAAGGCCCTTGTGTCATGATCGATTCCACACTCTTTCGCGAAGCCATGGCCCATGTCAGCTCCGCTGTCAGCATCGTAACAACCGATGGTGAGGCCGGACGGACCGGCATGACCGTCTCCGCAGTGTGTTCTGTAACAGACACACCACCCACACTTCTGGTCTGCATTAATCGAAACAGCCGGTCACATGATATTTTTCTACATAATGGCGTTTTTTGCGTAAACGTCCTGAATGCTGATCATCAGGAATTATCCGGCCTGTTTGCAAGTAAAGCCGATCAGGAATCCCGATTTTCTCAGGCGATCTGGCACAAAGGTGTCACAGGCTCACCTATACTCGAAGATGCCGTCGTTTCATTTGATTGCAGAATCGATACGATCAGCGATGTTGGAACACATAGTGTCATATTCGGAGTCATTCAGAATATTGAGATTCGTCACTCCTGCCAAGCTCTGGTGTATTTCCGTCGCAGATATCACGCTCTTGATGTCCAACTTGAAACGCAAACCTGAAAACTTTAAGAAATTTTATTTCCTCAAGAGAAAATTTACCGTTGATCTTTTGTGCGATTCATTTGAAAATGCATCGTAATGATTTCTGACTCAGCGACAGTCAAGGAAAGCCTGAAAAATGACACTTATTCTTAGAAAAATCGTCTCATATCAAGAGGACACCTTCATTGAAGGTGAGAAAAAAGCCTCCACTCCACTCAAACTTTTTGCCGTTGCTGCTATCCTCCGCAACCCATGGGCTGGCCGCGGTTTTGTTGAAGATCTGAAGCCAGAGATTCACGCTGTAGCCCCTATTCTCGGAGAAACACTTACCGCACGTATCACCGAAATGACCGGCGGTGGAGACAAGATTGAGGGATATGGAAAAGCCGCTATTGTGGGAACTTCCGGTGAAATCGAGCATGCTTCAGCTCTGATTCATACGTTGCGATTTGGTAATTTTTATCGTCGCGCCGTCGGTGCCAAATCCTATCTTGCTTTCACCAACACACGAGGTGGCCCTAACGCGCCGATTGTTATCCCTCTGATGGACAAAAATGATGAGGGGCGCCGCTCTCATTACCTGACCATTCAATTTGCTATCAATGATGCCCCAGCCCAAGACGAAATCGTCGTCGCTTTAGGCGCATCCATTGGAGGTCGCCCCCATCATCGTATTGGTGATCGCTATCAGGATCTTGCCGAACTCGGTAGCACGCAGGGCTGAATGATGACGCACTGTTCAGAAAACCTGTTTGCTCACGATCATTTCGTTGACGGAACACGGTTTCGTGTCGCAGGTCCACGAGACTCTGTTAAAGGCACGCTGGTTTTTCTGCACGGTGTTGGTATGCGACTGGAGTTCTGGGCTCCACAGATTGCTGAATTCTCTCGCAGTTACCAGTGTATCGCCTATGATATGCTTGGCCATGGAGAGAGCGAATTACCCCGCTCCTCTCCCGCTCTTTCCGACTATAGTGCACAGTTCGAAACTTTAGTCGCGCACCTTCACCTTGGCCCGGTCACCATGATCGGCCATTCGATGGGAGCGCTTATCGCCACAGATGCTGCCCTGCGTTATCCTGATCGCATACAGCGTCTCATTGCAATGAATGGCGTCTATAGCCGCAGTCCTGAACAAAAAAGCGCTATAGAACGTCGTGCTGCGATGCTGGACGACGCCATGCCAGACTGGAGCACTACACTCGCTCGCTGGTTTGGAGATGATGCCTCCCCCTCATCGCACGACAAGAAGTCAGCATTACTCGATCTATTAAATCGCAATAGACCTGAAGGCTATGTGCGTACCTATCGCCTGTTTGCCTCTTCCGACGAAGCTCATAAGGGGCGCCTGTCGCAGCTTGTCATGCCGGCACTTTTCCTGACCGGCGAATTCGATCCTAATTCGACCCCCGCCATGTCCAAAACAATGGCACTGGAAAGCACTAACGGTTCGGCTGAAATTCTGCCCGGTGAACGACACATGATGAGCTTCGTCAATCCGCACGCGACCAATCTGGCAATTCACGATTTTCTGAATATCACACAATGATCCCGCCCATTGAGTGATCGGAGTTTCTAAAAATGAAATTTTCTCTTTTCGTTCACATGGAACGTTATCGTCCAGAGCAGACGCATGCAGAATTATTCGATGAGTTGGAGCAATTGGTTCGTATTGCCGATGACGGCGGCATGGAAACGGCATGGATTGGTGAACACCATGGAATGGAATTCACAATCGCTCCGAATCCATTCATCAATATTGCTTATCTTGCAACCAAAACATCCCGTATCCGTCTTGGAACCGGCACAGTCATTGCTCCTTTCTGGCATCCGCTTCGCTTGGCCGGTGAAGCAGCTCTGACGGACATTGCAACCAAAGGTCGTCTCGACCTTGGTATTGCCCGAGGTGCTTATTCATTTGAATATGAACGGATGATGCCAGGTCTGGATGCTTGGACGGCCGGGCAGAAAATGCGGGAAATGGTGCCCCTGTTGCGTAAGCTCTGGGCAGGCGATCTTGCTCATGAGGGTGAATTCTGGTCTTTCCCGAAAGCAACCGTCGTTCCCAAACCAGTAAGTGGTGATATGCCGCTTTGGATGGCAGCCCGAGACCCAAATTCGCATGCGTTTGCTATAGAGAATGGCTGCAATGTTCAGGTTACACCATTGGCCTCAGGCGATGCTGAAATACAAAGCCTCATGGAGCGCTTCAACACGGCATGCGCCCTGCATCCGCAGATTGCACGCCCGGATATCATGCTTCTGTTGCACACTTATATTGCAAGCAGCGACGAGGATGCAGATCAGGCTAGCAAGGAACTATCTCGTTTTTACAATTATTTTTCAGCCTGGTTTAAAAACCAGCGTCCAATAGAAAACGGGTTCATACAAGAGTTAACAGAAGCCGATATGGCTGAAAATGCTATGTATGCACCTGATGTTATCAAGAAAAATCTAGCCATAGGCACAGCCGAAAACATTATAGAAAGACTCAAAGGATACGAATCTATGGGCTATAGTCAGTATAGTTTCTGGATCGATAGCCTGATGCCTTTCGAACGGAAGAAAGCCTCTCTGGAACGCTTCATCCGCGACGTTATGCCTGCCTTTTCGTAAGAACGAGCCGCCCAGAGAGATATCAGAAATGCGCGAATTTCAGCATTATATTGACGGGCAGTTTGAAACTGCAGCGCAAACTTTTGAAAGTATTGACCCTGCATCCGAAACACCATGGGCACTTATGCCTCGATCCACAGCAGAAGATGTTGATCGTGCGGTCAAAGCTGCTTTTCGTGCATTTCACGATTCCAAGTGGTCAGGCTTGACCGCAACGCAGCGGGGGAAACTTTTATTCCGTCTGGCTGATCTTCTGGAACAAGCAGCCCCCGAACTTGCCGAGCTTGAAACGCGCGATACAGGAAAAATTATTCGTGAAACACGTTCACAGATAACGTATATTGCCGAATATTATCGATACTACGGAGGTCTGGCCGATAAGCTTGACGGCCGTTATGTCTCAATCGATAAAGCCGATACGGAAGCATATCAATTGCGGGAACCAATAGGAGTTGTGGCCGCGATTGTTCCCTGGAACTCTCAACTTTTTCTCTCTGCAGTCAAACTGGCTCCAGCTTTAGCTGCTGGATGTACGGTTGTACTGAAAGCATCCGAAGACGGTCCCGCTCCGCTTCTGGCATTCGCACGTCTTTTCCATGAGGCCGGTTTTCCATCTGGGGTTGTCTCAATATTAACTGGATTTGGTGAAGATTGTGGCCAAGTTCTGACCAGTCATCCACTTGTCGCCCGTATTGCCTTCACTGGGGGACCAGAAACGGCACGTCACATCGTAAGAAACAGCGCACATAATCTTGCCTACACAACGCTGGAACTCGGTGGGAAATCGCCGATTTTGGTTTTCCCGGATGCCGATCTGGATAGTACAGTTAACGCCATCATCGCCGGTCTTTTCGCCGCGACTGGACAAAGCTGCGTCGCAGGCTCTCGACTTCTGGTTCATAAGGACATCCTGCCCATTCTTGTAGAACGACTGAAAGTTCGTGCTGCAACCATCCGCATTGGTCCCCCCGACAGTATGGATACCGAGTTTGGTCCTTTGGCAACCAAGCGTCAGCTCGTCCACATCGAGGACCTGGTGGCGCGAAGCCTGAATGCTGGTGCAGAACTGATTATGGGTGGAAAAAGGCCATCGTCTCACACAACAGGCTATTATTACGAACCCACTATTCTACTCTGCAAACAGAAAGACATCCCTTGTCTACATGAAGAATTTTTTGGCCCTGTTCTCAGCATTCTGCCATTTGAAAATGAAGAAGATGCGATAGCAAGCGCCAATAATACTCCATTTGGTCTAGCCTCAGGCATCTTCACCAGGGATCTGGCTCGAGCCAAAAGAGTAAGCTCCGCAATCAGAAGCGGTATTGTCTGGATTAATACTTACCGCATGATTTCACCTCTCATGCCATTCGGTGGTTATGGTCTAAGTGGATTGGGACGAGAAGGTGGTGCTGAAGCTATGCTTGATTATACCCGCACGAAATCTGTCTGGATACGAACATCTGACGAGCCAATCTCTGATCCATTTGTCATGCGTTAAGGAAAAGTAGAATGATTTACGAAATCAGAACCTATCGTTTGAAGACTGGCGCTGTTGCAGACTATATTAGAGCCGTCTCGTCCGAAGGTATTGAAATCCAGAAACCTCATCTCGGCACACTCATTGGATATTACTATTCCGAAATTGGCCAGTTAAATGAAATTGTACATATCTGGTCTTACAGCAGTCTGGATGATAGAGAAAAACGCCGGACTGCACTGGCGGCGGATCCTAGATGGATTTCTTTTTTACCGAAAATTCAATGTCTTATTGAGACTATGAATAATAAAATTCTTAAGCCATTTCCGTTTATTGAAGAGCAGCTAGGTCAGAGGTCTCTCTGATGGATGAGACTTCAGTCTCTTGTGATGACAAGAGTAACCTGATTGAAAAATATAGCGCATCCTTTATTCCTGAGAGTGAACGACATGGAAAAGTGCGCGACCTGTTTACATTATGGCTTACGACAAACATTGCACCCCTTCCGATCGTAACCGGCGTAACTATTTATAAAATCAGCCATCTATCATTATTTTGGTGTATAACTGCAATCATTCTCGGACATTCTCTCGGTGGCATAGTTCTTGGAGCATGTTCCGCACAAGGCCCACGCATGGGATTGGCACAAATGGTCCAAGCCCGCGGCCAGTTTGGAAGATATGGATCTGTTATTATTACACTTATTTCTTCCATTCTCTATTTTGGCTTTTTCACCTCCAATACTGTTCTTGCTGGAGAAGCACTTCATAACGTTGTTTCTGTCTTTAACATTAAGGCGGCAACCGTCTCAGCGGCGATAGCTGCCATAACTATTGGAATTCTTGGTTATAAAACAATCCATTTCCTTAATAAATGCGGAATATGGTTTATGGTTACAGCACTTGCGCTGTCTTTTGTTATAATATTTCAGGAATCATCACTTTCTATTTGGAATATAGGATTATTTAATGCATGGGGATGGTTTTTTGCTTTCACATCCTCCTTAGTCTGGAATATATCTTACTCATGCTACACGTCTGACTATTCGCGTTATCTTCCAAAAACTGTTGGGATATTCAACCCTTTTATTGCAAGCTTTTTTGGTTCATCTATTGGTGCTTCTCTTAGTTTTATTTTCGGGTCCTTTCTTGCTGCATGCGAACCACATATATCAGACCCACTCCATGCGCTAAGCATCGCAAGCGGTTACCTATCGATCCCTCTTTTGCTTTTATTTACCTTGAATATTATTAGTCACAATGCATTGAACGCTTACGGTGCCGTATTAACAATCATCACATTCATACAGACTTTCTACGCCCAATGGTTGCCTAAACGTCTTTCTCGTATTTCCATCTCTGCTTCCATTCTTACAATAGGATTAATTTTATCTCTTGCTTTTACAAACAATGTTGTTCCTGTTTTTCTAAATATTGTTTTTTCACTTTTAATTGTATTGGTTCCTTGGGTTTCTATAAATATTTTTGACTTTTATTTTATGAATAAATGTAATTACGATATAGATTCTTTATTTGAATCCGATGGTGGTCTATATGGACTTGTTGATTATCCTGCAGTGATAGCATTTATATCCGGAGTATTAATCCAAATTCCCTTTGCCAAAAACGCATTCTTCTCCGGACCTCTCAGCAATATATTTAGCTCAATAGATATGGGATGGCTTATATCCCCTCCTATCACCCTGATGATATTTTATTCCTTAAATCGTCTACGGAATTTCAATCTATTCGGAAAAACACGGATGAGTGTTGCTGTACATGAGATTCGTCTCCGCAGTGACGAAAAGCATGGCCTGTGACTCATGGGGAAGCCATTCGGACATCTGCTAGGGCGTGTCATCAGTTAAGTCCGAGAATTGCGGAAACGAGTTGCACTGCTGCGATGAAGGTTGATTTCAGCTTGTCATATCGTGTTGCAATGCCTCTGAACTGCTTCAGTCTGGCGAAGAACCGTTCAATGATATTTCGTTTTTTATAAATTGAAAAACGGGTTTTTCGTGGACAGATACGGTTTTCTTTGAGGGAATAACTGGTGTGATCCCCTGCTCTTCAAGTTTTTCGATAAGGGGATCGGCGTCATAAGCCTTGTCGGCGATGAAGGCCGCGGGATCGACTTCATTGAGCAATGGCTCTGCTTCAGTGATGCCGGCCCTTTGTCCGGGCGTCAGGGAAAGAGCCGCAGCCTTCCCAGCGGCATCGACAATGGCGTGGATTTTCGTAGTCAGGCCGTCACGGAACCGCTCGATGGCCTGATCCACGCCCCCTTTTTACGGGCGCCCGCACTATGCTGGTGAGCGCGGACAATCGTGCTGTCGATCATCATGTATTCGTTGTCATGGTCAGCAGCCAGATGCCGGAAAATCCGTTCAATTAAACCGCTTTCACACCAGCGACGCAGCCGTCGGTGCACGATCTTCCAGTCCCCAAAGCGGACAGGCAGGTCACGCCAGGGAATGCCTGCGCGATAACGATACAGCACGGCTTCGATAAACAGACGGTTATCCGTAGCCGTCCCACCGACATAGCCTTCACGACCGGGGAGAAAATCTTTTATCCACTCCCACTGACCATCGCTCAGACCATACCGTCGCATTCACACTCTCCCTGAAAAACAGGGAGAAAACATCACAGATCAGGCAGAAGTACAAGCGGCATAAGCAGCCCGCTTAACTGACGACAC
>JAAYUA010000188.1 GCA_012517935.1 Acetobacter sp.
ACAGCAGGCTGCGTCACACCGAGCCGTTCGGCAGTCCTTGTTACGCTGCCTTCCTCAAGCAGTATGTCGAGAGCACGGAGCAGGTTGAGATCGAGACTCCTGATATCACCCATATTTATGAAGTCCATATTTTGTATCTATTGGATTTATTCTGAAAGGAATGCCATCTTTACGCAAGTCATGATTTTCACGAGGAAACTCACTATGCCTGACCGTTGCATCCAGATGCTGATGAGCGTGAACTCTCACGCGACGTTGGGGAGTGCTTCATCAGCATGGTGACGATGCCGACTGGCGCGATCTCACGATGGCAGGACATCAACTGCTGATTTTTCTGGCAGAGCAGACGCTCATTCCTGAAGAGATCGTTATTCACGATTCCAGGAATCTTTCGACATTTCTGAATGACTTCGAACATCGGCAATTTTCCGGGAAAATTCTGATCCGTGTCAAACCCGTTGAGGAAATATGATATGACACCCGCTCTTTTTACGCCCTTCGACCTCAAGAACGCACATCTGCGTAATCGCATCGTTGTTCCGCCCATGTGCCAGTATACTGCGGTCGACGGGTTCACAACCGATTGGCATGCAGCCCATTACGCAGGTCTTGCCCGTGGCGGTTCAAGTCTTGTCATCGTGGAAGCGACGGCCGTTTCGCCCGAGGGCCGGATCACGCCTGGATGTGCGGGACTGTGGGATGATAGGCATATTGCGGGCATGGCGACTGTTGCGCGTGAAATTAAGGCCGCTGGTGCCGTCGCAGGGATTCAGCTTGCCCATGCGGGCCGGAAGGCGAGCGCCAACCGACCGTGGGAGGGTGACGATCATATTGCTGAGGGCGACCCGCGCGGGTGGGAGACGATTTCGCCGTCAGCCATCGCCTATGGTGCAAATCTGTCCCAAGTGCCACGGGAGATGACACATGAGGACATTGCGCGGGTGCAGGCGGATTTTGTCGCCGCGACACGACGTGCAGTGGAGGCCGGATTTGAATGGCTGGAACTGCATTTCGCACATGGCTATCTGGCGCAAAGCTTTTTTTCGGTCCATGCCAATCATCGTACAGACGAGTATGGCGGCGATCTGGCGGGGCGTAGTCGCTTTCTTTTGGAAACGCTTCGTGCAGTTCGCAAGGTCTGGCCAGAGACTTTTCCACTAACCGCCCGCTTTGGAGTCATTGAGTTTGATGGACGGGACGAGGAGACGCTTGAGGAAGCGATCACGTTGACGCGCCAGTTCAAGGCGGAAGGGCTGGACATGCTCAATGTCAGCGTTGGTTTCTCAACGCCGGATGCACAGATTCCGTGGGGACCGGCCTTTCTGGCGCCGATCGCCGAGCGTGTCCATCGTGAGACGGGCTTGCCCGTAGCGTCGTCCTGGGGGATCGATACGCCGCTTCTGGCCAATGGGGTTGTGGAGAAGAAGCAGATGGATCTGGTGATGGTGGGCCGTGCCAACCTTGCCAATCCGCACTGGGCTTACACAGCGGCATTGAAACTTGGTCTTGATCTGCCATCCTGGGTTCTGCCACCTTCTTATGCGCACTGGCTTGAACGTTATCGTCCGGCAGCGTCAGAATAATATCATTCGCATTATTTTCATGAGTTATGTGCAACATCATAACTCATGATTGATATTTTACTGTGAATATCCTCATCAACGTAGGATGCGAATGGTTGCGGCGCACGAAATTTTCTGATCGCATAGTTATATTGCAGGTTTTTTTAGATAAATTCGTCTCGAATGAGGTTGTGTTGGCACGTCTTGAAACCAACTCATGAAACGCCGAGGAGGATGGCTTGATGGCTTGATGGCTTGATGGCTTGCATGAGGGCCGCCGGGGGCAGTGTTCTGTGCCGAGATTTTGTTATTGCGGCCGTCAGAGCATGTCGTCTGCGGCGGGCTTTACCATTTATAGCGTATTCCGGCTGTGAGGGCTGATGTGCCGACGTTGCTGCCTGTATTCGTTTGCCGATGCCCAGCGAACATATTGATTGTCAGATCAAGCCCTGGAACAGCTCTGATTGGATAAGCGGCGGTAACGGTCCGTCCTATTTCCATCGAAACAGGGCTGCTATCGCTGTTTTCCAGAAGGAAAGAGCCGATATGGTCAAACTTATCAGGATAGACTGGTGCTAGCGAGATTGCAGGTGCCGTGACGTAATAGTCTGAGATTTTTCCGTCTGATGTTTCATGGATCATTCCAGACATGGAAAAGTCAGTCAACTTTGATCTCACTGTGGTGGGTTTGGGACGAAAATAGGGAACGCTGTTGGGATCAGCGCCGAGAGTGTTTGTAACCATGCCGAAAGAGGCGATCGTTCCCGTCAACGATACTATCAGGCATCTGGCGTATCTTGCGCGTGAGACAGTTTGTCTGGCATCAGAAGCGGAGAGAATCATGAATTCTTCCTTGTGGTAACTGTGTCACAAAGAAGGATAAATCGTTGTTCTACAAATCAAGAAATATAACGAGCGAAGCTGTATCGACATATTACGTTACTTTGCTGTGTCATGCAGAGAATGATCGCAATCGCCTTCATGTCGGGCATAAACGAAGCCGCTCAAGATTCTAAGCGCAGAGTTAGGGGATACGCCCGGATTATGCTCTGGCATCTACTGTGTTCAATACAAATCCAATGGGATTCAGCAACGGTGGCTAGGGCTGTTTTCGCCCTTATAATGGAAATTTCTGTTATTTTTTAGGAATTGTGCAAACGTTCATTTGACCGCGCAATAAGGTATTCGCTTTTTGTGTCTGATATGGCGCTTTGTCTGTCCGGAAGCGTTCTGTTGGTCAATACATAAGAGCATTATCATGAGGCATCGTGAAAGGCAGATCGCAATGCGGAATGATATTGAGTTTTCGTCTGAGGGAAGAACGCTTCGTGGCTGGCTTTATCGTCCAGAAGGAGAAATCGGGAAATATCCGGCTATCATCATGGCTCATGGTCTTTCCGGAGTTAAGGAGCAATATCTCGATCACTATGCCGAAGTTTTCGTCTCCGCAGGATTTGGCGTGATCCTGTATGATCATGCCAATTTCGGAGCGAGCGACGGCATGCCAAGGCAGGAAGCTGATCCCATGCTTCAGAAGCGCGGTTACCGTGATGCCATCAGTTTTGCGCAGACGGTCTCATGGATTGACCCGCAACGGATCGGTCTGTGGGGCACGAGTTACAGTGGTGGCCATGTGCTGGAAGTTGCAGCTCTCGACCGTCGGGTGCGATGCGTGGTGAGTCAGGTTCCGACAATCAGCGGATATCGCTCTTCTTTGCGGCGTCTCCGTTCTGATCTTGTGCCGTCATTTCTCGCCAGCCTTGAGGCTGACCGTGCTGCAAGGTTCCAAGGTAAAACGCCTGTTGTGTTTCCGGCAGTCTCCGACAGACCAGAAGTTTCGTGTGCCATGGGCGGAGCAGATGCCTATGCTTTCTTCACTGGGACCCAGAGTTTTGCACCGACATGGCGGAACGAACTAACCCTTCGCAGCGCAGAGTTTGCCCGAGAGAACGAGCCCGGTATCCATATCGCTCGAATCAGTCCCACTCCTTTGTTGATGATTGTGGCTGATCAGGACATTCTGACGGCAACGGATCTCTGTCTTGAAGGCTACCAGTCGGCATTGCCGCCCAAAAAGCTGCATATGATCCACGGGGGACATTTCGATCCTTATGTAAGGTGCTTCGAAGAGACCAGCCAGGCAGCCCGGGACTGGTTCGCTGAACATCTGATCAATGATGTCATATAGTGATAATTACAAACCCGCTGATATCCATGCGCTTGCGAGGGATTATGTGGATGGTGAGACGGTCGATAAACACTGCCATAAAGATGGTCAGTTCATTCATGCGACTGAGGGCGTCATGGAGATCAGCACCCCGATGCGTCTGTGGCTTGTGCCTCCGCAACGCGGTTTGTGGATACCCCCTTGTACTCCGCATGCGTTAAGAGCGCGGGGGAAGGTTACCCTTCGGACGGTCTATATTGCTTCTAACAAGGCATCATCGTGTCTTGGTGAGCAGCCGAGCGGGTTCATGGTCTCACCCTTCCTGCGTGAAATTATTCTGAGGTGTCTCTCACGGGACGTAATTGAAGATTATCCACGGTTTCATCGGCTCGCTGGAGTGCTTCTGGATGAGCTCACTCATCTAACACCTGATCGTTTGTCTCTGACGATGCCGGTTGATAAGCGTCTTGCCTTGGCCTGTGCTGAAATTCTCTCAACTCCCAGCATTAATCCGGGTATGGAGGCTTTATCGAAACAAACTGGAGCCTCCACCAGAACCCTTGCCCGCCTGGCTCAGAAGGAATTTGGCTGTTCTCTCTCGATATGGCGGCAACAGGCGCTCATTCTGACAGCTATCCCGAAGATCATTGCTGGCGAACAGGTGGCTTCAATAGCTGACACATTAGGCTATGAGACGCCAAGTGCCTTTGCGGCTATGTTCAGGCGAATTATGGGTGTTACTCCCGGTAACTATCGCTAGCGCTCTTTCGGCAGAAGAATGTCCGTGCCGATATAAGCAGCAAAAGATTTCTTAACTCACATTTCTGTCTGCTGGCATCTTCAAAGAGCTGCGAAAGTAGATCTTCAGCTGTTTTTATAGCAGCCCTGAGCGTAGCAAATGGGATGTGAGCAGGTGGTATATCCCATGTTCAGAAAAAGAGCCATTTAGCTTGAACATTTACGCCTCATGGAAAACAGCCATTCGATGTGTCTTGTAGAAGTGGTAAAATGTATTTCGCAGTGATGGGGCCTTATACGTTATAGTTTCGCGTATAATGCATACAATGCTCATGTGGTTATTGGTCCAACACGCCGATGAAGATTCGATCTTTCAAGTTATGGCACTTCGGAAGCTTGAACCTTTGGTGAAGTCGGATCAGTTTTCCAAGGAGAATTATGCTCTTTTGTCCGATCGCGTAATGCTTGCAACGACAAGAAAAAAACATTATGGATCACAAATTTCCTGTTATAATCATCAGTTTGAACCATTATTCAATGGATAAAAATGGTGGCAATGCGAAAATCCTGGATGCCAGACGTGCGGAAATGAATCTTCCACACGAGGCAGCCTATATTGAACGCTTTCGGAAGAGTTTTCCTAAGGGCTGCTAAGTTACGTGGGAATAATACTGTATCCTGAATATGGATTTGAGGGCTACCTTCGGACTATGTTCTGACACGCATTGTATCTGTTATGTAGGCCTAATAGGATAAAGTGCACGTCCGGCAGTCGATCGTGCCCATGCCATCATGAACGGGCACACATTTAAGACCGTCATGGATCAAGACGCGCGTCAGGGGATGTATCCGACCAGTTTCTCCCCAGTGTCAGAAGGAATAGCGTCATGAGCGTACCCTCCGATTATACACCTCCCAAAGTCTGGACATGGACGGCGCCAAGTGGTGGCAAATTCGCCAGTACGAACCGCCCGACGGCTGGTGCCACCCACGAACAGGCTCTTCCCGTTGGCCGTCACCCGCTCCAGCTCTATTCCCTTGGCACACCCAATGGCGTCAAAGTCACGATCCTGCTTGAGGAACTGCTTGCTGCGGGTCACACACAGGCCGAATACGATGCATGGCTTATTCGCATTGGCGAAGGGGATCAGTTCGGCTCCGGCTTTACGGAGATCAATCCGAATTCCAAGATTCCGGCTCTGGTCGATCATAGCGGCGATCAGCCTCTGGCCGTTTTTGAGTCCGGATCAATCCTGCTGTATCTGGCAGAAAAGTTCGGTGCTTTTATCCCGAAAGATATTGCCCATCGCACAGCATGTCTGAACTGGCTTTTCTGGCAGGTAGGCAGCGCGCCTTATATTGGGGGCGGTTTCGGGCACTTCTATGCCTATGCACCGGAGAAAATCGAATATGCAATCAATCGCTTTGCCATGGAGGCCAAGCGTCAACTGGATGTGCTTGACCGGCGGCTGGCGGAAAGTCCTTTTATAGCAGGGCCGGACTATACAATCGCAGATATGGCCATTTTCCCGTGGTATGGGGGGCTTGTGGAAGGATGGCTCTATAATGATGCGGCCACGTTCTTGAGTGTTCAGGACTATCCTCATCTCAAGGCTTGGGCCGACCGAGTTCTGGAACGGCCTGCCGTTCAGCGTGGCCGTATGGTCAACCGGACATCCGGAGACCTCTCAAGCCAGCTTCATGAACGTCATCGCGCTTCCGATTTCGAAACAAAGACGCAGGATCGTCTCGGTAGCAAG
>JAAYUA010000189.1 GCA_012517935.1 Acetobacter sp.
AAACTTGCAGAGCTGATTGTCAGCAGCATGAAGCGCATGGATCCGGAAGTTCCGGAAATGAAAATCCAGAAACGTTTCTCACGCTTCTCTTCAATGCCCATGACCATCGTGCTGGGGCGGCATCTGCGGCCGGACAACAAAATTCCCCTGGAAGAGCAGGAATGGGCTGTCGGGGCAGCGGCTATGAACATCCTCAATGCACTGCATATGACAGGTTTCGGTGGTGTGTGGGTTTCAGGTGACATCATTTTCGATCCGGTTCTGGCATCAGAACTCGGCTTTCCCGCTCCCCATGGATTGGCGGGGTTTATCTTCGTCGGCACACCTACCCCCGATCAGCAAGCGCTTCGCAGAGCTGACGTGAAGGATTACAGCGCCGAATGGACTGGCGCGCCCTGTATTTTTGGAGCTGATCGCAAATGACTGTCATGCAATCAGATATCGCCATCACCGGTGGCGGCCCCGCTGGCCTCGCCGCAGCTCTCTCACTGGCTGAAAACGGACTTACGGTCTGTGTTCTGGAACAGGCTCCCGAATCTGCCTGGTCATCTCCTTCTTTCGACGGACGCGAAATCGCACTGACGCATCATTCCCGCGCACTGCTTGAAAAAAACGGAGCATGGTCGCTTCTTCCGGAAGAGTGCATCTCTCTGCTGAATGAAGCCCGTATTGAAACGGGCCGTAATAATGAGCCTCTTATTTTTCGCGCAGACGAGGACACCCACGAGCCTCTTGGCTGGCTGGTCTCCAATTACGCCATCAGAAAAAGCTTGTGGACACTGGCCAATGCACACCCAGCGATCACACTGCTTCCAGACAGCTCTGTCACGACCATCCGTCGGAATCCGGATGCTGCAGTCGTGCATTTTCAGAATGGAGACACACCCAAGAAACTCTCCGCGCGTCTTGTGATTGGTGCCGACGGACGTTTTTCTCCAACCCGCCGACGCGCGGGCATCGGAGCCGTGATCCACGATTTCCACCGAACCATGATGGTTTGCCGGATGGAGCATTCCGAACCTCACCATAACGTCGCGCTGCAATGGTTCGACCATGGACAGACCATCGCCATGCTGCCGGTTCAGGGACAGGCTTCTTCTCTTGTCCTGACCCTGCCGACAGAGAAAATCCGTCATCTGATGAACGCATCCGTCAGCGACTTCGATGCAGAAATCATGCAGCGAACTGGTGGACGTTTTGGCGATATGCATCTGATCAGTTCACGTCATGCCTATCCAATGAAAACCGTCTTTGCACACCGCTTTGCCGCCCCTCGTCTGGCACTGATTGGCGACGCAGCCGTGGGCATGCACCCGATCACGGCCCACGGATTCAATCTTGGTCTGAGGGCTCAGGAAATCCTGTCTGAGGAAATCGGAAAAGCCTTTGTACGCGGTGAAGATATCGGATCTTCTCTAGCACTCCGCAGATTTGAAACGCGCCTGCGTAAAATCACGGTGCCCATGTTTGCCACCACAAACAGCATCGCAACACTCTATACCCGAGATGACGGACCATTCCGCATTCTCCGCCGTGCAGGCCTGCGCCTCGCGGGATCCGTACCTCCCTTCAAACGCGCCGTGACACAAATGCTGACAGAGCAGGAACGAAACAACGGGCTGCATACCGCGTTTGGAGGGTTACTGCCGGTCTGAAAACAGGGGACCAGCCAGAAGGTTCGAAAAATCTTCTGGCTTTGAGGAAGCCCCCATGATTCCCTCGCTCATCTGATGAAAATATAGCGGTGGATCATGAAACAGCCCGGTTTCCGTGTCGTTGAAGATCGGACTGACTGACATCGCCTACGCTACGTGCAGCTTCCTCTTCCTCAAGAGGATCCGTGCCATAATGTAGAGAACTGAGAATAATACTTCTCGCCTTGAGCCAAACGCAGAGCAAGAAGTAT
>JAAYUA010000190.1 GCA_012517935.1 Acetobacter sp.
ACCTGTTCCCACCGTGCCAAACAGATATGTCACGGCATAAGCCACAGGGATCGCATTCAGTTCCGATTGCACCTGCGTTGGTGACAGGTTCGAGCGATTGATCGCATCTGTCGCCAATCCAATCGATGCCGAAATTGTCTGTGAGCCAGCAAGCAGGCCTTCGGCCATGCCGGGTCCGTAACCTGAGATACAGGCAGCTATATAAACGCAGCCAAGGCAGAGTAGGGATATGACAACTGCAAACAGGGCCTGTGGAATTCCGTCATTTGCAATACCGCGTACGAATTGCGGTCCTACGCCAAATCCCACGGCAAACAGGAACATGATGAAAAATATCGATTTGATCTGAGGCGAAATCGTAATCCCCAACTGCCCCACCAGAACGCCAACCAGTAATGTGCCTGTTACGGCACCCAGGTTGAAGCTGCCAAACTTCAGGGAGCCAATCCAGAAACCAATCGCCAGTGTCAGGAAAATCGCCAGTTCCGGCGAGGCACGCAATGTCTGCTCAACCCAATGCAGGATCATCTGTAAGCCCTTCACGCATGAGATGGCTCGTGCATGGAGCCAGTCTTGCCAAATACGGCCCCACCGTCATTCAACTGTGGAGCCGTCAAAATTATCGAATTATCTTAGCTTAATCGATCTATGCTGTGCGTTTGAGAAGTTTTAACCCTAGAGACCGGTTGAAACCATGGATTTCTTTAACATCCAGCTTGCGCATAAAATCCACGATTTCCTGTGTGATCACCTGTCCAGGCACCATGATCGGGAAGCCGGGAGGATAGGGGATGACAAAATTGGCTGATACGAGCGCCGGTCCTGATTGAAGTCTCTGGTCCAGTTCAGCGCTATCAAGGGAAAGGTATTCGCATCCGGCCTCATTATAGGCATCGTAAAATGCGCGACGTATATCACCGTGTAACGTATCGCTTGTTGCATCATCCCGATAACGGTCATCGAAATGACTGAAATTGGGAAGTTTCGGCAGGTCATCAACCAGTTCATGAACCTTGTGCTCGAACGCGTTACGATATCCTTCCGCATTGTCTGCCAGTTTTGTTTCCAGATCCGTTGCGATCTCCAGAAGAACACGAATGAGCAGCGCGATATCGCTACGGGTATTGTTGATGTTGGACTGGAGAAGAATGCTGTTTCGTGAGGTTTTGTTGAGCTGAATATTGAATTTTTCAGCAAGAACATTCTTGAAAGTCGTTCCGTCAAATCCGGCATGGCCACATGATAGAGTCATGCGTGTTGGATCGATCAGGAATTCATCGTTTCGGATTGCTGTAATGGCCTTTCCCCAACTGACATCAGGATCATTATAATCCTGCAGATCGGAGTTGCGGAACGATTCAGGTATCATTTCAGCATTGCTGAGCACTTTGAAATATTTTGAGATAATCGGATGAGTGTTGATCTGTTTGCGAATTTCCAGGGAAATCTGCAAGGCGTTGGCGACCAGTCCATAACCTTCAAGCTGCATCTGTCTGCGTGCAACATCAAGAGAGGCGATGATCTGAAGGTTCGGACTGGTTGAGGCGTGTGTAAAGACCGCTTCATGGAACTGGGATTCGACGTGTTCGAAATCCACGTCCTTCACCAGAACGATCGAGCCCTGACGAAGAGCTGACATTGATTTATGAACTGAGTTGGTCTGATAAACGCGCAGACGCACGGCACGCGGATCTGGAACAAGGATGGTGTTCAGCAGGACCTCATCCGATGGGGCATCTCCCAGCTCTTTTTGCTGAGCTTCCCAGGCGGCAAGAGCTTCTGGCTGGGCCAGTGCCTCCGTGAGTGTGGCGGCAGCTCCCATGGCTGTGCGTTGTCTCAGCAAGGGCGACCAGTGCGCGAAGCCAAACCAGGCTTCATCCCAGAGAAAGATCAGATCGGGCTTGATGGCCAGACATTCTTTCATGACCCGGCTGGTATCATAAACATGACCATCAAAGGTGCAGTTGGTCAGATCGAGCATTTTTACCCGATGCAATTCCCCCTGTGCCTTCAGCTTCAGCAGTGCCTGTTTGATCGTATGGAGAGGCACCCCGCCATACATTGAATATTCAATGAGGGGGAAAGCTTCCACATAGTAAGGTTGTGCACCGGCCAGCACGCAGCCGTAATGATGCGATTTGTGGCAGTTCCGGTCGAGGATGACGATATCGCCGGGAGTAAGAAGAGCCTGCAGTACCATCTTGTTGCTGGTTGACGTGCCGTTGGTGACAAAGAACGCATGATCCGCACCGAAGGCGCGTGCGGCCATTTCCTGTGCTTCCTTGATGTTCCCTGTGGGTTCCAGAAGGCTGTCGAGCCCACCTGTGGTTGCGGAACTTTCGGCAAGGAACAGATTCGGGCCATAAAATTCGCCCATATCGCTGATCCAGTTGGACGTGAAAACGGATTTTCCACGAGCAATGGGCAGGGCATGGAATGTCGCAATCGGGCGTTGTGCATAACGCTTCAGATTATCAAAAAAGGGCGTTTTATAGCGCTGGCGTATACCCTCCAGAATGGAGAGGTGGAGCTCAAGCGGCTCTTCCATCTGATAGAAAATCCGATTGATGATGCGGATCTCGGGCCGTCCTGCCAGGGATTCTATGTTCCTGTCGCTCAGAAGGTAAATATCAAGCTCGGGTCGAATTTTTTTGATAGCCTGAGCCAGACTGATCACAAGGGTTTCGTCATCTCCTGAGGGAGAAAGATCTATGATGTTACTGAAAACTTCAAGCAGCGGATTACTCTTGTCTCCATCGGAGGAAAAGCCTTCATAGAGTACAACTGCACCAATATCGGGATTGAGCAGGATTGCTGTCAGTGCATCCGGGGCATTGCCGACAATGACGGGCTGATAGATGAAGTCATCTTCAGGTCTGCGGACCCCGGTGACTTCTTCCCGAATCAGGCTCCAGCGTGACATGGCGTGTGGCACGACGCTGAGTACTTCAAAATAGGGTTTGCTTTTGATGTGTGTGATTGCCTGAGGAAGACGGTTGAGAGGTTCGTCTTCCTGTTCTTCGGCATTCCATGATGCGAGATCACGGTGATATTTTTTGGCAATGATTGTTGTGGAAATACGCTGGGCAAGGCGTAGAAAAGCCTTTGCATCGTCATTTTCCAGCCAGTCATTCAGACGATTCAGAAGGCTATATCCTGGATAGCCAAAAAAGCGTTCCACTTCCTTAAGGTCGACCATGGCCTGACTCAGAGCACTCCTGGTCTCCGCCTGATTCGTCCGGGCCCATTCACGAGCAAGCGTCAGGATGGAAAGCCACCGGTCGGCACGCAGTGCAGGGGTGGCCAGTGCAGCACTGATCAGGGAATGAGGCTGTTGGGGTGACACAGAGTAAGTCATGGCATGTTTTCCTCTTTGCGTGGTGGAGACAGGAGTTGATGCTTCGTTGTGGGTCTTCTGATCTTTTCGGAAGGTTGTGGAATTGTCCTATTTGCTGACTGGAATGGTCACGAGAGCGCCTGGCGTCTGCGACGTTTTTGACAGCTCGAACAGCATTTGAGTGATGGTGAAAGCAAGCTTGCTTTCAAAATCCTTCTTGTCGATCCAGTAGTAATAATTGTCGTAAAAGACATGAACAAAAGCCTGCTTGGGCTCGTTATGACTGGAATAAACGGTGATCAGGGATTGGTCTTCCGCCTGGTCCGGGACGTTTATGTGAGGAGTGGTGCTTCCTGACGTCACTTCATCATCAGGAACCTCGATCTGATATGCGACCTGTCCAAGAATACTCAGCATGCTTCGGCTCAGAATCCGGATTTCTCCCGGTTGCGGTTCACCCACACCATATACGACTTCCATTCGGTCGTGTTTTGGAGAAAAATTCAACAATTCGCGTGTTTTTCGTACGATATCCAGCAAGGCAGGATCGTTGGTCGACGTAATGCTGAGATAAACATGATGCGTTTCCTCTGCTTTGCCTGTCTTGTCAGCGGTTTGCTGTAACTGGATTCCCAGAAGACCTGCGGCCTGAAGCAGTCGGAGGTCATGAGTCAGTTCATAGAAATCATTGATCTTCGAATTGGAGTGATTTTCTATGTCACCTTTATTTTTTGAAAATGGCCGGTTGTTGCTCATCATGTTTATGGACTGCACGGAAAGGCGCAGCAGGATGTCAATCGGCAGACCTCCCATAGCCAGAGGCAATAATGTGGTGGGGGGCAGGGGGCGAAGGAAGCTGTGTGCATATGCATCGCCGGTCACAGGTTGAAAGGTGAAAGTCGGACTTTCCTGTAACTGCGCCGCGAGGCCACCATTGGGTCTGATTGGAAATGTATCTGATGCAACTCCTACAAACGCGCTGCGTTGTAGCTGGTAGCCGGATATTAACTGCGTCGTGTCCAGAAGGCCGGGGGTATCCGCGTAGCGAAGGCGGATAAGGTTCATCAACGTCTGCTTTTTGTTCGATTCTATGATGGAGTTTGAGTATTGATCCTGATCTTTTCCAAGTCGATAATTTCCGAGACTGTAGCAGCCACTTAAAAAAGGCAGAAGCGAAATCAGAAATATTTTTGGAGTGATGCGCCTCATTTTTTACCTTTCCAAGTGGTAGAGTTTTTTTATGTCACAGTATTTTAGATTGGAGTAGTTGTTTTTTTGAAAATATAACACATCAATTCTAGTAATAAGTAAGATGTTTGTGACGTATGAATCGCATTTTATTTAAGTGTGATGGAATTTTTGTGTCTATATATTCAATAATAATATTTAAAATCTATTTTTATGCTGTTTATGCGTTGAATTTAGGTGTTTTTGTTAAGAATGTTATGTTTGTTTGAATGAGAAATGTTCGAGATATCGTTGTAAAATAGAGAAAGTTCTGATCACAAGATATGATGCCGACGTATCGAGCTTGATTTTTTTCAATATATGATCAGGAGAATTTGTGATTTCTCTATCTTCTCCAAGAGGTGGAGTGGATGAAACAAGCGTTTCCGCGCCAGAGCGGACGTGTCGCGTCCTGATGGAGAAGCTTCCCGCTGAGTTGCCTGTGTCTTTCGGCATCGCCGATTTGGATGCAATGGAGGAGGGCGGGAGATTCCAGCCTGAAAGCAGGCCGTCAAAGCGCCTTCGATCCTGATGCTGCTTTCGTCAACTCTTGTGTCTCGACGCAGGAGAAATGCAGGACAATTGCAACGGTGAAGGACGAAAGGTGATGCGGGATTGTCTATGCAGGTCGACCTGTCAGATGGCTATTCCGGTCGAATGCGGATTATGAAGCGGTTATCAGGGGATTGTCCGAGATGGCGGGCTGTGGTGACGATATGGCTGTCATAATGGAAACGCTTACCCATACGATCATGATGTCGTGCGGCGATCCAGAATCTGGCGGGAAGGAGCGTCAAGGCGCGAACGCTCGTTGTGGGTGATCATATCCTGAAGCGAGTAGCGGTCGAGCACCGTCATAAAGGCTCCCAAAGCTTCTCCCAGGACGCCGCGCAACCGGCAGGCATCGGCCAGCATACAGGTCTGGTCACCCTGTAGGTG
>JAAYUA010000191.1 GCA_012517935.1 Acetobacter sp.
ACGCCGGCCTCGACTGTCATGCGCAGGCAGAAAGAGAGGTCGTCTTCATCGGTCAAGGCGGAAATATCCGCCGTGACGAAATAGGTGCTGTCACATGGGAGCGCTTTGAAACCGATCTCCGTCAGGCCTTTTACCAGAATATCCCGTCGAAGTTGCATATCGGCGGCGAGGGTCTTGAAATAGGCGTTATCTTTCTGGAGGCCGCAGGCAACGGCATGCTGGAGGGCAGGGGCTGTGGAAAAGGCAAGATTCTGGTGGGCCTTGGCAATGGTCGGGGTTAGATGTTCCGAAGCTGTGATGTAACCGACCTTCCAGCCCGTGAATGAGAAGCTCTTGCCAGCGCTGCCGATCCTTATGCAGCGATCGCGCATGTCGGGCAGAGTCATCAATGGGATATGACGATGGCCGAATGTCAGATGTTCATACACCTCATCGCAGATGGCATAAGCATCGTATTCCTTGACCAGGCTTGCGATGAAAGCCAGCTCTTCTGCCGTGAAGACCTTCCCGTTCGGATTCATGGGGGAGTTCAACAGAATGGCTTTTGTTTTTGAAGAAAAGGCCTGCCTCAGGGAATCGCGGGGCAGGGACCAGTCGGGGAGGGACAGCCTCACCAGTTTCGGGGTGGCGCCAAGCAGCCGGATAAAAGGCAGATAGGTGTCATAGGCGGGTTCAAGAACGATGATTTCGTCACCCGGATTCAGAAGAGCAGCCAGAGATGCGGCCAGCGCTTCAGTTGCTCCGGATGTGACAATCACCTCTTTGTCGGGATTGATATCGAGCCCATAGAATCTGGCATTGTTTTCGGCAACGGCAGTTCTGAGTTCGGGAAGCCCGGTCAGCGGAGCATACTGGTTATTCCCTGAATGCAGGGCAGAGCAGGCTGCCTCAATCATATCGGCAGGTCCCTCGGTGTCCGGGAAACCCTGTCCGAGGTTGATGGAGTTGTGCTCGCGGGAAAGAGCCGACATCTGGGTGAAGATCGTCGTGGGCAGGGCTGTAAGCCCGGAGTTGAGCTGTTTCATGAAGACCTCTGCCATCAGGACTGAGTCGAAAGGGAGAACACGAGGTAAAATGTGTTCGGGCAATACGTCAATTGCCGGTCGATATGGGGTTAAGGAAGGATTTCTGCCGGGAATGGTAATTATTTCGGCATGTTCAGATTGCTCACGCCGCGAACCCGTGTAAATCTGGTGACTGATCGTTTGATCGCAGGGTGGTCTCGTGGGGTCGCTGTGTGATTGGGTTGTCAGTAATGAAGGGTCAGGGCACGCGACGACGACTGCGTGATTCGGATCGGACATTGCGAAACAGTATTCAGATATGACGGCTCGGCATGAAGAAGATTGAGGCTATCATCAAGCCTTTCAAACTCGACGAAGTGAAGGACGCTCTGCATGAGTTGGGCCTTCAGGGTATTACTGTAACGGAAGCCAAGGGGTTCGGGCGTCAGAAAGGACATACCGAGCTTTATCGTGGCGCCGAGTATATCGTTGATTTTCTTCCCAAAATGAAAATCGAGGTGGTCTGCCCGGATGATCTGGCGGAACGTGCTGTGGAAGCCATAAGCGCGGCTGCCCGGACCGGACGGATCGGTGATGGCAAGATTTTCGTCATTCCGGTCGAAGATGCAATTCGTATCAGGACTGGTGAGCGGGGCACTGACGCGATCTGAGAATTGCTGTGCCGGAGGATGCTCTGTTCAGAGCATTCCGGTCAGCGATAAGGTTTTCCGGTGTTCTGTCAGATTTCCGCCAGCCGGAGCGGAAGGCAGGAATATGGCGTTACAGCCATTTTAAATACGGTGCCATTAACAGGGGATTCCTATGGCCAATACAGAATCTGGTTCAGCAGCGGTTGCTCGGGTCTTTGACCTGATCAAGGAGCATTCAGTCGAACTGGTCGATCTGCGTTTTACCGATCCGCGCGGCAAGTGGCACCACACCACTCAGTATGTAACGACGATCGAGGAAGATACCTTCACCGAAGGTTTCATGTTCGATGGTTCTTCCATCGGCGGCTGGAAAGCAATTAACGAGAGCGACATGGTGCTGCTGCCCGATCCGGCAACAGCAGTGATGGACCCGTTCTCAGCACGTCCGCAGCTGATTCTCATCTGTGACATCGTCGATCCGGGAACAGGTCAGCTTTACAACCGTGATCCACGTTCGACGGCGAAGCGGGCAGAGCAGTATCTTGCTTCCACCGGTCTTGGCGACACGGCGTTCTTTGGTCCGGAAGCCGAGTTCTTCATTTTCGACAACGTGCTGTTCGGCACGGGCCCAAATTACGGCAAGTATCAGCTCGACAGCATCGAAGGACCCGGCGCCTCCCTGAAGGAATATCCGGAAGGCAATATGGGCCATCGTCCGGGCCTGAAGGGTGGTTATTTCCCGGTTGCTCCGGTCGATAGCGAAGGCGATCTGCGCGCCGAGATGCTTGCGACGATGGGCGAGATGGGCCTGCCGATCGAAAAGCATCACCATGAAGTTGCACAGTCACAGCATGAACTTGGCACCAAGTTCGACACGCTGGTGCGCTCTGCTGACTTTATGCAGATCTATAAATACGTCATTCACAATGTCGCTCATTCCTATGGCAAGTCCGCGACATTCATGCCGAAGCCGATTTATGGCGATAATGGTTCAGGCATGCATGTCCATCAGTCCATCTGGAAAGACGGCAAGCCGACTTTCGGCGGCAATGGCTATGCTGATCTGTCAGACGCAGCTCTGTATTACATTGGTGGCATCATCAAGCACGCGAAGGCTCTCAACGCTTTCACGAATCCGTCCACCAATTCCTACAAGCGTCTGATCCCTGGCTTTGAGGCTCCGGTTCTTCTGGCTTATTCCGCACGTAACCGTTCGGCTTCATGTCGTATCCCTTATGCGACCAACCCGAAAGCGAAGCGTGTTGAAGTCCGCTTCCCGGATCCGACAGCCAATCCGTATCTGGCATTCTCGGCCATGCTGATGGCAGGTCTGGATGGCATCAAGAACAAGATCCATCCTGGCGACGCAATGGACAAGGATCTGTATGATCTGCCTCCAGAAGAGCTGAAGCAGATCCCGACCGTGTGTGGTTCTCTGCGTGAAGCTTTGGAAGCTCTTGTTGCTGATAATGAGTTCCTGTTGGCTGGCGATGTGTTCACGAAGGATCAGATCGATAGCTATATTGAACTGAAATGGCAGGATGTTTATCGTTTCGAACACACACCGCATCCGGTTGAATTCGAAATGTATTACTCTGTCTGATTGTTTTCAAAAAAACAGTCTGCAAAGGAAAACGCGACCTTCGGGTCGCGTTTTTTGTTTCTGCGATCTGGATGCTGCGAGAGCAGGGAGAAGTATCGCTAATGTGACTGTAGTTTTCGGGAAACCTCATTGGGTGTGTCCGGGAGAGCGTGCTAGTCAGATTGTCTTTCCAGAAGAGCTTGAGAGAGCGGCATGGAAACAATAAGAGGAGCATAAATCCCGTGGCGAAAATTAAGGTTCTGAATCCGGTTGTCGAGCTGGATGGCGATGAAATGACCCGGATCATCTGGCACTTCATCCGGGAACGCCTGATTCTTCCCTATCTTGATATCGATCTGAAATATTATGATCTGGGCGTTGAGAACCGTGATGCCACCGATGACAAGGTGACGGTTGAGGCAGCCGAGGCGATCAAGAAATATCGCGTTGGTGTGAAATGCGCGACCATTACCCCGGATGAGGCACGCGTTACCGAATTCAACCTCAAGAAAATGTGGCGCTCACCAAACGGCACAATCCGCAATATTCTTGATGGCACTATTTTCCGCGAACCGATCATCTGCTCGAATGTTCCGCGGCTTGTTCCCCATTGGTCAAAACCAATTGTGATTGGTCGCCATGCATATGGTGATATTTATCGTGCGGTGGAAGCAAAGATTCCCGGTCCGGGAAAGGTAACCCTGAATTATGTTCCAGAAGATGGCGGCGAGCCTCTGGTTCTGGATGTTCATGATTTCAAGGGTCCAGGCGTTACGCTGGGTATGCATAACACGCAGGCATCGATCGAAGGTTTTGCCCGCGCTTCTCTCAGCTATGGACGCGACCGCAAGCTGCCAGTCTATCTTTCGACCAAGAACACCATTCTTAAGGCCTATGACGGCGTATTCAAGGATGTGTTTCAGGAAATTTATGAGCGTGAGTTCAAGGCTGATTTTGAGAAACTCGGGATCACCTATGAGCATCGCCTCATTGACGATATGGTCGCCTGCGCCCTGAAGTGGAATGGCGGATATGTCTGGGCCTGCAAAAATTATGATGGCGATGTCGAGAGCGATATTGTGGCGCAGGGCTTCGGAAGCCTTGGATTGATGACGTCAGTTCTGTTGGATCCAACAGGCACGATCGTTGAATCTGAAGCCGCGCATGGCACTGTGACACGCCATTATCGTGAGCATCAGAAGGGCAAGGCAACCAGCACGAACCCTATCGCGTCAATTTATGCATGGACGCGTGGACTGGCTTATCGTGGTCGGTTTGATAACACACCAGATGTTGTCACGTTTGCTGAAACACTTGAGAGAGTGTGCGTTGAGGCAGTTGAAGCCGGTCAGATGACGAAGGATCTGGCTCTTCTTGTCGGGAAAGACACAAAGTGGCTGAACACACAGGATTTCCTGGATGTTCTGGATCAGCGCTTGCAGAAAGCACTCTGACGGGATGTTACCTGCTGCCCTTCGGGGCAGCAGACACCATATATTGAATTAGCCATTGCGATAATAATAGCTGTATCCATTCAGCGCGGGAGCGCCTCCGAGATGGACATACAGCACTTTTGAACCTTCCTTGAAAAATCCTTTCTGCGTCAGGTCAATCAGAGCCTGCATCGATTTTCCTTCATATACGGGATCTGTCATCATCGCTTCCGTCCGGGCGGCAAGACGTATGGCTGCATTGGTCTCTTCAGAAGGGACGCCATAGGCCGGGTAAGCATAATCTTCCAGAATGATGATTTCATCGTCTCGAACTTTTCGTCCGAGTTCGACAAGATCAGCTGTGTTATCAACAATCTTCCTGACCTGTTCCCGCGTTTGCTGGGGAGTGGCGGAGGCATCAATGCCGATGACCTGATGGGCTCGTTCCTGAGCGGCAAAACCGACGATCATTCCTGCTTGTGTTGAGCCCGTGACAACGCAGACAATGATATAATCAAACTCAAAACCAAGCTGCTTTTCCTGTTCCTTGACCTCCTCTGCGAATGCGACATAGCCAAGACCACCATATTTATGGACGGAAGCGCCAGCGGGAATGGCGTAAGGCTTTCCTCCTGCATCCTTGACGGATTGAATTGCGTTTTCCCAACTCTGGCGGATGCCGATGTCGAAGCCATCTTCGACAATCCGGGATTCAGCGCCCATCAGACGGGTCATCAGGATGTTGCCAACCCGATCATAAACCGCATCATAATGCGGAACCCATTTTTCCTGAACCACAACGCATTTCAGACCAAGCTTTGCTGCGGTTGCTGCAACCATGCGTGTATGATTTGACTGCACGCCACCAATGGAAACGAGTGTATCCGCGCCAGATTCAAGAATGTCAGGAACAATATATTCAAGCTTGCGTAATTTATTACCACCGGATGCCATTCCGGAGTTGCAATCTTCACGTTTGGCATAAATCTGGACTTTGCCTCCCAATTCTGCACTGAGGCGAGGCAGATATTCAATGGGTGTTTGACCAAATGTCAGCGGATAGCGTTGGAATTGATCAAGTTTCATCATCTTTGCTCCGGTGAGTTTCGGAGGAGATGGATACAAAAAAAAATTTGAAATGTGCTTTCTGATTTATATAAAAATTAGTCTTTTAAATTCATAAATTGGTATATATTTTATATATTATCTCATTGAAGTGATAAAAAATGAAAGATTCTTTCACATCTGAAATTGACCAGATAGACGTGAAAATTTTGCGATTGCTGCAGCAGGATGGTCGGCTGTCGAATGCTGAACTCGCAGAGCGCGTGAATGTCAGTGCGGCGACATGCCACAGACGCGTTCGACGTCTGGTCAAAGAAGGATATATTCGTGGTTTCCGGGCTGTTATAGATCCCGATCGCGTGGAATTGGGAACGATCGCGCTGGTGGGTGTCGTCTTGGACCGCTCCACCCCTGAAAGCTTTGCTGAATTTGAGATCGTGGTGAAGCAGATGGTCGAGGTTCTGGATTGTCATCTCGTGACGGGTGACTTTGATTATCTTCTCAAAATTCGTGTTCATGACATGGCCGACTTCAATCGATTTCATGCAGAGAGTCTGATTGCACTTCCTGGGGTCAGGCAGGCGCGGACATTTTTTGCGATAAAAGAAGTAAAGGATGGTTCTCCTTTGGTCTTTTGATAGTGATTCTGTGCGTTTGTCTGGATTTCATGAGATTGTCACATTCTGTTTCCAAATATTTAAGGTAGACTCCATGCGTCCGGGAAACGGAACTGATAAAGGCAATGTTGTCGTGACACTGTGCAGCCAGTGGAAATATTCGGTCTTCAGGTCCTTTTGAATTAACTTTATTCTTGAATTTTGAAGAGATTTTTTGAATGTTATCACCCGTGAAACGCCGCTCTGTTATGGGGGGCTGTCTGGCTGCTCTTACGGTTCCTGCCATGAATAAAGCTGAAGCAAATCCTTCACTTGCGCCTGAACCGCTTGTTTTTGCCCATCGTGGCGCTTCAGCGCTGCGACCCGAACATACGCTGGCGGCATATGCGGAAGCAGCAAAGGATGGGGCTGATTATATTGAGCCTGATCTGGTGCCGACAAAAGACGGCGTACTCGTTGTTCGGCATGAATGCAATATAACAGATACGACGGATGTTGCGGATCATCCTGAATTTGCTTCACGCAAACGCACGGTCACCATTGATGGTGTTTCCCAGACTGGCTGGTTCACGATTGATTTCGATCTTGCCGAACTCAAGACACTTCGGGCCCGTGAACGTCTTCCCACCATTCGGCCGCATAATACGCGTTATAATGATCATTTCGATATTCCGACATTCGAGGAAATGATCGATTTCGTTGCGGCGACTGCTTCCGCACAGAACAAGGTTTTTGGAATTATTCCTGAGATCAAGAATTCGACTTTCTTCCATTCATGCGGTTTTAATCCGGAGGAAGCCTTCCTTCGCACGATTGCCGCGCATGAATATACCAGACAGGCACCGCTCGAAGTACAATCCTTTGAAGCAGGGAACCTGAAAGCCATTCGTAATAGAGTTCTTGAGATCAATCCCCGGGCTAGATTGATGTTCCTCATGAGTGCGTCTGATGTTCCTGTTCCGGACCTTGCCGCCTCAGGACAGAAAACGACTTATGGAGATATGATGACACCAAAAGGACTTTCTCTGGTGAAGTCATTTGCGGATGTCATAGGCCCGGCCAATTCAAGCCTTGTGCTGCGCAATCATGATGGGGAATGGACACAGGCAACTTCCCTGATTTCCGATGCTCATAAGGCGGGATTGCTGGTGCACTCTTATACTGCGCGTCCAGAGAACTGTTTTCTTCCAAAACAGCTGCGGAATGATGCTGGTCCCTATGCGCGTAATCCGGAAGGAATGATCGCGGAAGTCCGGCGCTATCTGGATATGGGGCTTGATGGCTTCTTCACCGATGATCCGGCTTTGGGACGCAAGGCTGTCGAAACTCTCTGATGTTCATGTGTATCTTTTAATAATCAGGAAGAAACATAGCATAAAAATAACGATCTGTTAGGTTTCTGAAGCTATGCCGTGAGACCTGATGAAATGTTCAGCATCTTTCTGCCGCGCCATCATATGCATCATGGTCCAGGACTGTCTGTCTGGGCCTGTGCATGCTGCGTCTTCAGAATGGGCCTGTGCAGAGGCTGCTCGCACTGCGGAGCAGACCCAGCAGGTGCCGCAGCAATTTCTGGAAGCGATGGGGCGCGTTGAAAGCGGCCAGTATGTCGCGGGCCATACAGCATTGGTCGCATGGCCGTGGACAGTGAATGCTGAAGGAAGGGGATATTTCTACAACACGAAGCAGGAAGCAATCCAAGCCGTCCGAGACATGCAGCAACGCGGCGTGGAATCCATTGATGTCGGTTGTTTGCAGATTAATCTAAGACAGCATCCTGATGCGTTTTCATCTTTGGAGCATGCTTTTGATCCTGTGGAAAATACGGTCTGGGCTGCTCACTTTCTGAAGACGCTCTATGCACGAACCGGAAGCTGGCCTCATGCCGCGGCTGCGTATCATTCATTCACGCCAGATATTGGCGCTGTTTATCAGCAGAAGGTTCTGGAAGCCTGGGCATCGCCTGAAGGTGTGAAATCAGGAGCGAAGACTTCAGGCAGGCAGATGAAAAATCAGCCGGTAACCGTGGCAGACCGTGGGAACTCCCAGCCCGCCATAAACGTGTCACCGCATATATGGCGTGGGGCAAGCTATATCCCTCCGCCACCTCGCCCTGTGCGATCCTCCGGGGAGACAGGAAGAACGCTTGCGTCATACAGGGCTAGTCCCGTCAGAATGGCGGCATTGAGAAACGGGCAGCGTAGCGGATTCTGACAATATCTGTCGGTGACAGTCAGACAGTTTTTCAGGTCTTGTCTCTTTCCAGAAAAGCGTGCGCTTTCTGTTCGATCATCTGATATTCATCGTGGGTCAGATTGCCCCGATGCAGCATCTCACTGGCGCGGGCCAGAGCATCGCGAGCATGCGTTGCATCGCAGATGGGATAGCGTCGTCCGGGGAGGGCAAAAGCTTCATCCGGAAGTGCATCCCGCTCTTCCTTGGTCAGTTTTGACATTCCGACACTCCTTTACTTGAATAATATCAGGCTGCGTCTTCGTTGATCTCGTCCAGCTCCGCCATTGCGGCTTCCTGACTGATGGCGGGGATGTCCGCCGGAAATGAAGGCTCTGTCAGAGGAGCTTCAGGCAGATTCGTGACGACTTTAAAGGCTGTAGCGATCGCACTGATACCAAAAATCGCTGCTCCTGTCGCCTGTCCTATCTGAACACCTGCTGCGCCGAAATGCGAGCCGATGATCACGAATGGGATCGTGCCCAATGTGGCGCGTCCCCAGTTGAAAGCTGTGGACCAGATGGGGTGTCCAAGATTGTTGAACGCTGAATTGGCGACAAAGAGAAAGCCAAGGAAAAAATACGACACAACTGTCCATGTGCAGAACAGGTGAATGAGGGTCGCCCCACTGCCGGTGACATGGAAGCCTTCAACAAGAAGATCCTGCATCAACCACAAGACAAACCATGTGATCAGAACACATGTCAGGATGACACGGATGGATGCTGAAAGGACTTCCTTGACCCGGCATATCTGCCCGGCTCCCAGATTCTGGGCCATGATGGGACCGACAGAACCGCTCAGGGCAAAGATCATGGCGAATGCCACGACAATGATGCGGTCAACAGCGGCCTGACCGGCGACGGCTTCCAGACCGAAACGGGACATGGCGGTCGTGACCCACGCCCCGCCAACGGGGGTTGCAAGATTGGTCAGAATGGCCGGGCCGGCGATATTTCCGACCTGCTTTGTGTCTGGCCAGATATTGGCGAGCGAGGGAAGGCCGATAATATCGTGCTGTTTGGCGCGATGATAGCCGATAAGGGCAACGACCGTGCGTGAGATCAGGGTGCTGTATGCCGCCCCGGCCATTCCCTCATCCATGACGAGAATGAAAAGGGGATCAAGCATGGCGGCGATGATCGCGCCGATCAATGTGATGTGCATTGATCCTTTGGCATCGCCGACTGAACGGAGAAGGGCAGAGGTTCCCATGCCGATCACAACCAGCGGAAAGAAGGGCGATACAATGTGAAGATAGGAACTGGCGGCTTCCAGAGCGGAACCTGAGGCCCCGAAAAAGTGCAGAATCAGCGGGGCCGTGATGGCTGTCAGCACTCCAAGAATGGCAGCCGTAACGATCATGACCATAATGAAGGAGGAAGCGATTCTTTTGGCGTGTTCATGCTGCCCGGCACCGATATGCCTGCCGACAGACGCACCCAGCCCAATGGTCATTCCGATGCTGACAGCAATCTGAAGACCGCTGACGGCCCCGGCGAAGCCCATGGCAGCGGTGAGGGATGGTATCCCGGTATGCGCGATATAGATCAGGTTAAGCAGATCGACCGCAAATACGGCCATCAGGCCGATGGCGCCTGTTCCGGCCATGACAAGAACATGTTTCATGATGCTGCCAGTAACGAATCTGGCTTTGCGTACGCCTATTGATGCTGCGCCCATGTGACTTCCTGCATGCATGCCCAGTATGGTCATGCGAGTGACAGGCGGGAGTATGACACATCTGAAGCATTTGCGTGATTCCCGTCGTCATATGGGCCGGGCCGTGTGGATTTGCCTGTTTCAAGAGGAATCGGATAAAGAAAGCAGCAGATGATCGGTGCACTGTCCCGCGTCATGATGCGCGTCGGGCATGCGGCTTGTGGTTGAATTGGAAAAGACCATCTGGTGTCCGTGCAAAACAGCTTTCGGACATGACCTCCATCAAGGATATACTTGAGACGATGACTGCAACCGGACAGAATGCGATCAGGGATTTTCAGCAGGTTATGGCTGATGCTGAACTTTCCTCTGTTCCTTTTGAGCATTGGACGATCAAGGACGTCCTGCCCGTTGATGGGTGTGACGCCTTGGTGGAGTGGTCCCCGGGTGATGAACATCTCATGGGTGATACGGGCGGCCGTCGTGAGACGCGCAACGCGACGAGAGTTTTTGTTGATCCTGAAGTCCGTGCACGGGATGCCCGCCTTGAAGTGATGGCGCAGGCGCTGGACAGTGCTGAAGCGCGGGCTGCCATTACCCGGCTGTGTGGCGTGTCTCTGGACAATACCGCCCTGCGTCTGGAGCTGAGTCTCGATACTGATGGGTTCTGGCTGGAACCACATACGGATATCGGGGCGAAGAAGCTGACCTTGCTGGTTGCGCTTTCCTCTTCCCCGGATGCGGATCAATGGGGCACTGACCTGATGGACTCCACCGGCGTTTCTGTGAAGCGCAGTTCCGGGCGGTTCAATACGGGGACGATGTTCGTGCCGGGGACGGACACCTGGCATGGTTTTGTCCGTCGTCCGATTTCGGGCGTGCGGCGTGGTCTGATCATAAATTTCGTCGATTCCAGTTGGCGTGCAGTGCATGAACTGGCATTCGGGCCAGCAACTGGCGCCTGAGGGCGTCAAAGCTCGGACAGGCGTTTTCGGTTTTTCAATCATTCTGAATGAGCAGGCTTGTGGCTTCCTGACACAGCCTCTCTGTGTCACAAGCTGCGCGCACACCCATGTTGAAGGGTAATGCGGAACGGACCCGGCGTTGCCGGAAGGGAAAGAGGTAAGCACGGATGAGCGAACGCGAGACGATGGAATTCGATGTGGTCATCGTGGGTGGTGGACCTGCGGGACTGTCTGCGGCCATTCGCCTGCGTCAGCTTGCGCCGGAGATGTCGGTTTGCCTTGTTGAAAAAGGCAGCGAAATCGGAGCCCATATCGTCTCTGGAGCGGTGATCGAGCCGCGCGCCATGTCAGAACTGTTTCCTGACTGGCAGGAACGGGGTGCACCGCTGGAAACTGCCGTGACGGAAGAGCACATGCTCTATCTGACGCCTGACCGCAGTTACCGCGTTCCCATGCTGGAAAAGGTCATGCCGCACATGGCCAATCACGGCAATTATATCTCCAGTCTGGGAGAAGTCTGTCGCTGGCTGGCAGCGCAGGCGGAAGAAATGGGGATCGAGATCTATCCCGGTTTTGCCGCTGCCGATGTGCTGATCGAGCATAACCGTGTGGTCGGTATTGTGACCGGCGACATGGGTGTTGGTCGCGATGGCAAGGAAGGTCCCGGTTTCCAGCCCGGTATGGAGCTGCGTGCGAAATATACGCTATTTGCGGAAGGATGCCGTGGTTCTCTGTCTGCGCGGGTGATGGAGCATTACAATCTTCGCAAGGGGGTTGATCCGCAGACTTATGGTCTGGGGATCAAGGAAGTCTGGGAAATTCCAGCGGAAAAACATCGTCCGGGTCTGGTGCAGCACAGTTTCGGTTGGCCGATGGATGACCGTACCTATGGCGGCGCATGGCTGTATCATTTCGGCAAGAATCTTGTCTCCTATGGCTTCGTCACAGGGCTTGATTATGAAAATACGTGGCTGTCACCCTTTGATGAGATGCAGCGTGTAAAGCTGCATCCTGCATTCCGGGAGCATTTCGAAGGCGGACGCCGTCTGGTTTATGGAGCACGCGCGCTTTCAGAAGGCGGTTTGCAGGCTATTCCTCGTCTGACATTCCCCGGAGGCGCCTTGATCGGCGATGCGGCTGGTTTCCTGAACGTGCCCAAAATCAAGGGCACACATACGGCCATGAAATCCGGCATGCTGGCGGCTGAAGCCGTGGTGGAAGCAAGCCAGCGTGATCGTGTGGAACCAGCAAGCTTTACGCGCCTTGTGAAGCAATCGTGGCTTTGGGACGAACTGCGCTCGGCACGCAATATACGTCCGGCCTTTGCGCGATGGGGCGCAAAGGGAGGAGCGCTTTATTCAGCGATTGACAGCATGCTGTTCCGTGGTCGTGCCCCATGGACGCTGCATTTCCGTCATGGTGATAATGAGGTCTTGAAACCGGCAGCGTTGTCACAGCCGATTTCATATCCAAAGCCGGATGGAAAGATCACTTTTGATCGTCTTTCCTCCGTCTTCCTGTCCGCAACCAATCATGAAGAAGATCAGCCGGTACATCTGAAAGTCAAAAACCAGTCACTGTGGAAGACGGTTAACTGGGATGTATTCCGCTCCCCGGAATCACGCTATTGCCCTGCTGGGGTTTATGAAGTTGCAGATGCTGAAACAGATCCCCGTCTGGTGATCAATGCGCAGAACTGCGTGCATTGCAAAACATGCGACATTAAAGACCCTGCGCAGAACATTGAGTGGACAACGCCGGAAGGAAGCGGTGGTCCAAATTATCCTGCAGGAATGTAAGGTTTTCTGAAATGGAAAGCCCGTTCAGGAATGAGCGGGCTTTTTTGTTTCGCGTGTTGGGGTGGTTTTGTTGCTTGAGCGTTTGAGCTCTGCTTATGCTTTCTTTCACGATGTGCAGGCAGCCAAGCGACGATACGAATAGCAGACATGCATATCTGACTTCTCCATTTTGCTCCGACTGATCAAATCCAGCAGCTCACCGTAAGGATGGTAAATAACACTGCCCTATCGCCATCCCAGCGTATTCTGGCTATAAAGGATCATTCCCTTATCAGAAGGGTCACAATCCTTCACCGGGATAGATGTCGTTCAAAGCCTCCTTGGCCGACGCCAGCAGGAAAAAGACACCTTCTGCATTTCCCCCCTCCCTGAAATTAAATAAGACCCAAGTGTGGTCCGGCACGCTTTCGATCAAGGCGACAGTCTCCTGCCTTGATCGCGATCAGCTGTTTTATCTGAGGATTTCTCCTTGATGACCGACAGCTGCAAGATCCTGATGATCTTTCCGCTTTTCAATTCAGGTTCGTTTTGGAACTATAAGGAAACCTGTGAACTGACAGGCGCACGCTACCCGGCTGCGCCTCTCGGCCTGATTACCGTTGCCGCCATGCTGCCGAAAAGCTGGGAAGTCAGGCTGGTCAATCGGAATACGGAACTTCTTGTGGAAGAAGATTTCGCGTGGGCCGATATGGTGATGACCGGAGGAATGCTTCCGCAGAGAAACGATACCCTGCATATCATCGACACATGCCGGGCCATGGGTAAGCCTGTGGTGGTTGGTGGACCCGACGTCACATCCAGTCCGTCTGTCTATAAAGCCGCCAATTTTCAGGTTCTCGGGGAAGCTGAAGAGATCATGGTCAACTTCATTTCTGCGTGGCGTAGTGGTGCCACGGAGGGAGTTTTTGAAGCACCCATGGGCAAGACGGACGTCACAAAAAGTCCTCTTCCACGCTTTGATCTTCTGAAGCTGGATCAGTATCTGCATGTTGGGATTCAATTCTCACGCGGATGCCCGTTCAGTTGTGAATTCTGCGATATCATCGAACTTTATGGCCGCGTGCCTCGCACCAAGACGACCGAACAGGTCATGGCGGAACTGGATACGCTTTATGCTCTTGGTTATCGCGGACATGTTGATTTTGTTGATGATAACCTGATCGGCAATAAAAAGGCGCTCAGGAAATTTCTGCCTGATCTGAAGCGCTGGCAGGAGGAAAAGAATTTCCCGTTCGAGTTTTCGACTGAAGCGTCGATTAATCTTGCGGATGATGCTGAACTGCTGAAAGACCTTGCTGACAGCAACTTCTTTGCCGTGTTCGTGGGTATTGAAAGTCCGGATACCGACACGCTGGTCATGACGCAGAAAAAACAGAACACTCGCCGGAGTCTGCAACAAAGCATCGAGACCATTCATGGTGCCGGGATTTTCGTAAATGCCGGTTTCATTGTCGGCTTCGATAGCGAGAAAGGCAGTGTTGCTCAGGGTATGATCGAGTGTATTGAAGACACATCGATCCCTGTCTGCATGGTCGGCCTGCTCTATGCCCTTCCAACGACACAGCTTACCCGCCGGCTGCTGGCTGAAGGTCGTCTCTTTTTAGATGATGGCCAGACTCAGTCGGGTGATCAGTGTACGGCGGGTCTGAATTTCGAGACAAATCGCCCCCGCCGTGATGTGCTTGACGATTACAGGACGGTGCTTACGACAATCTATGAGCCGATCGCCTATTTCGGTCGTGTGCGTAGATTGGGACGTATGCTCAAGCGCAAACGTGCGCATCGGATGATCAAGGGTGATCTTCGTAGCTTTTTCCGGCTGCTCTTCCGCATTCATCGTGCAGGTCCGGGAGCTGCTGGGCAATTCTGGCGTATGCTGATCGACTGCGCCGTGCATAACCCAAAAGCACTGCCTTACGTGGTCATGACCAGCGCGTTGTATCTGCATCTTGGACCGTTTGCACGACAGGTTGTCGAAGAGATTGATCAGGAAATTGCTAAGCTTGATAAAGGACTCTGGAAAACTCCGCTTCTTCGGGAGAAGCCTGTCGAAATAGTGCTTCAGCCTGCCTGATTACGCTGAGAATCCCTGTCGTTCAGAGAGTTATCTGAGCGCAGATGCTAGTTCTGAATCAATGAGGAGCATCAACTGTCCGGTGGGGCTCCTCAGAAATAGGATTGAAATTCTGTCTTTGTGTTCCGCAAGGCGGATAGTTAGCTTTCCCTCAGTAATGCTTGTTTGTTTAAGGAATATGAAGCAGACATGTGGGACATATCTCGTGTCGGTCATCTATTTGAGCTGACCAATTTTCCAAAAGCAGACATTAGGCTCTGTTAGATTTTGATCCAATCGGCATCTGCCGGCGAGGTGAAGGGTAGCGAGGGATGAAGCGGTGGTCTTTTCGTATCGCGTTGCGACGGCACGCCATTCCTTCAGAAGAGCCCAAAGGTTTTTCACTCGATGGTGGTCGCGATAAGCCCATTGTGGACAGGAGACGGCAGCATCCCGGTGCTTGAGCGGGATCACTGATCGAGCCCCCATAGACCGGACATGCTCCCGGAAGACATTGGAGGCGTATTCCTTGTTGCTGACAACCATAATGGTTCGCGTGGCAGCCAGTCGAGCATGGCGGGCGCACCGCTTCGATCCGTGGCTCCCAAACTACCCAGGTTTTGTCCGTGAAAATCTGTGTCGCATTGCTTTCAGTCATCTCTAATATAGAGGAATAATATTCAAGATCTAACACGCCCTAAATCTTGAACAAAAATTTTGAATTTTCAGCATAACAATATCATTGTTAACTCTCTGTTTTATTACCACTACGAACGAGCCAGTAGACGATCCCCAATGCTAGGATTGCCGCCGAAAGTGCAAGAACTTCCATGACGTCGACACCGCTTAGGTCAAGAACGATGAATTTGCGTACGGTCGCCATCATACCGATGAGAAGAACGGAACGCATCCTGACCATGCTGTGCGAGGGCGTGTCAGGCGAGACAAGAATAGAGTGTTTGAATTCCAGTGCAATCAGGACGGTAAAGAATAGACCGAAAAGGCTCTGAAGAGTCGCAGGATTGGTCGGGGAAAAGGTTGCGGTCAGCAGCATTTCGAAAACGGCGTACACAACATGTATGAGACCCAGGGCCGCGACGGCCATAATGCAGAGTGTTAAGACCAGCATTGCGAGTTCTTCGAAAAGATCGAAGATCGCAGAAAGCTTGAGAAATCCTGGAATATTTTTAATCATTATCGTTGCCGCCATTTTTCAGCGCATTTTTGCGTAACTAGAAACCTAATACCGCATCGGCTCCGAAAGTGAACTGACCAACATTTCTAAGATCGTTGAACGGGCGTGTTCCATTCAGTGAGCGATCGAACCGGATTTCAGGGCGGATCTCGAACAATTTTACGGAATGACCGAGCACGGGACGCCATGTTGCGCCCAGAGTTAGGGCACCATATGTCGTCGGTGGTGCCGATTGCGTGACGGTGGGTTTGCCCAGCGTTGTTTGCATGTAGGCGTTGTTCGCGATGAAGGATGTTACCAGAAGACCAGTATCATCACGATAGATCTCGCCACGATAATTAAGGAAAAGTGTAGGATTTATCTGGTAAGAGAGATAGCTTACGAAGCTGTAGGTGTTGGCATGAAGTCCATCGTCGTGCAGAAAATTCAACTCGCCGGTAAAGGAAAGCCGGTCCGAAATCTTGTAACTCCCGCTAAGATCATTCCAGTAACGTTGAGCTGAGTTTGCACGCTGTCCAAGGGAGCGGATAGCGTTTTCAGGACCGACACGTCCGAGATATGTCAAAGACAGCTTGCCATTTGCAAGACTGGACATTGTCAGACCGAAATATCCGGCGGCCGCATGATTATTGTCGCCTCGCCCGAACGAGACCTGATTGCCGGTATCCACTCCGAACAGCGCGTCGATATGGTCGGAGAGATGCCATTGAAACATCGCCCCGACATGCTCGAACGGAGTGGAATATTCAGTTGTGTAGGACAGAGTGTAGAAAGAACGGAGTGAGGGATCGAGGGATTCTACACCCATTGGGGAAGCCAGTATGCCAGCCTGCATGTCCAGGCCGTGGGGGGTTAACCATGGCAGATGAACGTCGAGATGGGCCTGAGGCACGATGAACTGGTAACGACTGGTCATCATGCGGTCGGTGATTCCAGCAATATTGAAGTAACGTCCATCGGCACCATAGAGTCCCCGGATCATGAAGCCGACGTCGTAGGAGGACGCTGTCGTATCGACGGCGCGTGCAACCGTCAGCGTCAACTGGTCGAGTTGTGCCTGATTGGCCCTGTCACCGAAGAACTGACCAAAGTTGACCCCGTTCGAGGGGCGGGCGACGTTGGCATTGATCCCACCCTCGATCTGCCCTGCAAGAGTGATGTCATCGAGCCAATCTGTGGAGGGCTTTGCGATCGCATCATTCATGTCCAGAAGGGCCACCGTAATGGCTGCTGTTAGGAAAAGGCGCGCACTTCCGGCTCGGGACGTTCTCTTCGGGAACGTCGATCTGCCTAGGTAAACTTTTTTCATCATCGTCGTGCTCTTGCCAGAAAGAAACACCGCATGAACCGGTTCTGACATCAGAAGTCCGGTTGGGCGACGATCTGGAGCTAGTCTCCGAAGACGGCGCACGACAAGCCGAGGAAGACGTTGAATCAGCGATTTCGGGCGAATTCCTATGACTTTCCTATAAACATCGCCGCCTTCTCATCTGTCATTCCTATGCAGTCCCGCCGGATACTTCGAGATGCACACAAGGAGCATTCTCGCATGCTGGATATTCTGTATCTCGCACTTGGGGTGTTCGGCTTCGGCGTATGCGTTGCCTACATCTCCATTTGCACGAGGGTCTGATCATGACCTTTGAACTCATCATGGCCAGCGTCGTAACGTTTGGCCTCCTGATCTACATGACAGCGGTTCTCCTGCGTCCGGAGAAATTCTGACAATGTCATTCTATGGCTGGGTCACTATCATGGCCTTCCTTATCTGCATCATTGCGATAACAAGGCCGCTTGGTGGTTTTCTTAAACGTGTTCTCGAAGGAGAGCCGCACGTTCTTGGACGCATCTTTGGTCCGTTTGAACGCGGGATATATCGTATTGCCGGCATTCAGCAGGATCGGGAACAATCCTGGTCGCAGTATGCGATCGCAGTTATCGTCTTCAAGATCATCTGTTTTATTGCAGTGTACACGCTTTTGCGTGTCCAAGGCTTCTTGCCGCTCAATCCAAACGGCATGGGAGGCGTTGCGCCCGATCTCGCTTACAATACGGCGATCAGTTTTGTGACCAATACAAACTGGCAAAGCTATGCGGGTGAGACGACCATGAGTCATCTCAGCCAGATGCTGGCATTGACAGTACAGAACTTTGTCTCGGCTGCCGCCGGTATTGCGATCGCTATGGCTGTTATTCGTGGTTTTGCACGTCGCAAAGCTTCATCGATCGGCAACTTCTGGACGGATCTCGTACGCACGACACTGTATGTCCTTCTGCCGATCTGTATGGTTCTAACTCTTTTCTTCGTGCTTGAAGGTGTGCCGCAGACCCTGACTGGCTCTGTCACGGCTCAGACGATCGAAGGAATGCACCAGACGATCGCCCTCGGCCCGGTTGCTTCGCAGGAAGCGATAAAGCTGCTTGGGACTAATGGGGGCGGTTTTTTCAATGTGAATTCCGCTCACCCGTTCGAAAACCCGAACGCATTAACCAATTTCGTGCAGATGCTTGCCATTTTCGCGCTAGGTGCCGGATTGACCAATATGTTTGGGCGTATGGTCGGTAGAGAGCGGCAGGGATGGACAATTTTCTCTGCTATGGCGGTTTTGTTTCTCGTCGGAACCATTGTGACGTACTGGTCCGAAGCCCATGCCAACCCTTTGCTACATGCGCTCGGCATTGATCCATCTCTGGGCAATATGGAAGGCAAGGAAACACGTTTTGGCATTATAGGGTCAGCACTTTTTGCAACAGTAACGACCGATGCGTCCTGCGGTGCAGTCAATGCCATGCACGAGAGTTTCCTGCCACTGGGAGGAATGATTCCACTCGTGAACATGATGCTCGGAGAAGTCATCTTCGGTGGAGTTGGTTCGGGTCTCTATGGCTTCCTGCTGTTTGCCATTATTGCCGTTTTTATGGCGGGGCTGATGGTAGGACGCACGCCGGAGTATCTCGGCAAAAAGATCGAGGCGCGCGAAATCAAAATGACGATGCTGGCTGTCTTGTGCCTGCCTCTGGTCATGCTCGGTTTTACCGCGCTTGCTGTTGTCATGCCTTCGGGTCTTTCGGCCCTGTCAGCGAGCGGTCCGCACGGCTTTACCGAGGCGCTTTATGCCTACACGTCGGCCGCGGCCAATAATGGCAGTGCGTTCTCCGGTTTAACGGCAAATACGTTCTGGAACGTGACTCTCGGTATTGCCATGATGGCAGGCCGCTTCTTCGTCATCATTCCGGTGCTGGCCATTGCCGGGGCAATGGCGGCGAAGAAAACAGCCGCTCCCACACCCGGCACGTTCCCTACCGATACGGGTCTCTTCATCGCCCTCGTGACAGGCGTGATCCTGATCGTGGGTGGCCTGACCTTCCTTCCTGCACTCGCTCTCGGGCCGATCGTCGAGCATCTCGCGATGCTGCGCGGCACCCTGTTCTAAGAGGCGCATCGTTCATGGCACTCCATTTACCTCATTCCGAAGCCCCCCATGGAGGGCGGCATTCGGAACATCGCAGCCAGAGCAGTCTGATGCAGGCGTCGCTTTTGCTGCCCGCGATCAGGGAGAGCTTCCGCAAACTCGATCCACGCATCATGTGGCGTAACCCGGTCATGTTTGTGGTGGAAGTTGTGACCATTCTAACGACCGTCCTGCTCCTGCGGGATATGATCGTCGGGGGGGCACATCTCGGTTTTGCGATCCAGATCAATCTCTGGCTCTGGTTTACGCTCCTCTTCGCCAATTTCGCTGAGGCCGTCGCGGAAGGACGTGGCAAGGCGCAGGCCGACAGTCTGCGCCGCACCCGAACCGAAACGCTCGGAAAGCGTCTCCTGGCCAATGACGACGGTTGCTACTCATATCTCGGTCTCTTTGAGCAGATTCCGGCTCCTGAACTCGCGGTGGGCGACGTCGTTCTGGTTCAGGCGGGCGATTTCATTCCGAGCGACGGCGAAGTGATCGACGGGATTGCGTCTGTTGATGAGTCTGCAATTACTGGTGAGTCCGCCCCCGTAATCCGCGAAAGCGGCGGCGACCGTTCCGCGGTAACGGGCGGCACACGCGTCTTGTCCGACTGGGTTATCGTGAGAATTACGGCGGCTCAGGGTTCTACCTTTCTTGATCGGATGATTTCACTTGTCGAAGGCGCACAGCGTCAGAAAACACCCAACGAGATTGCGCTGACGATCCTCTTGGCCGGCATGACTCTGATCTTCATTTTTGCGGTCGCGACGATCCCGAGCTTCGTGCATTACGCAGGCGGTCATATTTCTGTTCTGATCCTCGTCGCGCTGTTTGTAACGCTCATTCCGACGACCATCGGGGCGTTGCTCTCTGCGATCGGTATTGCGGGTATGGATCGCCTGATACGTTTCAATGTGCTCGCCATGTCCGGACGAGCCGTGGAAGCGGCAGGGGACGTCGATACGCTGCTGCTCGACAAGACTGGAACGATCACCATCGGCGACAGACAAGCCACGGCGTTCATGCCGATCTCTGACGTGACGGAATACGAACTTGCTGATGCGGCGCAGCTTGCATCTCTGGCCGATGAAACGCCGGAAGGGCGCTCGATCGTTGTGCTCGCGAAGGAGAGATTCGGTATTCGCGGGCGGGATATGAATGCCCTCGATGCATATTTTGTGCCCTTTACAGCACAAACACGCATGAGCGGCGTGGATGTCGGGGACAGACAAATCCGTAAGGGCGCGGTGGACAGTGTGATTACCAGCCTTGGGGAGACCGTGTCATCAGTAGATCAGATACGCCAGATTGCTGATAATATCGCCCGTCAAGGCGGCACGCCGCTCGCGGTGGCGGACAACACACGCCTGCTGGGGGTGGTACATCTGAAAGACGTCGTAAAGGGGGGTATCCGCGAACGTTTCGCTGAACTGCGGCGGATGGGCATCCGGACAGTCATGATTACTGGCGATAATCCCCTGACAGCCGCAGCAATAGCTGCGGAGAGCGGTGTGGACGATTTTCTTGCTCAGGCAACTCCGGAAGCGAAGCTGGCGCTGATCCGCTCGGAACAGGCATCGGGCAAGCTGGTGGCGATGTGCGGCGACGGCACCAATGACGCTCCCGCTCTGGCGCAGGCAGATGTTGGTGTGGCCATGAATACAGGGACGGTCGCGGCACGTGAGGCCGGGAACATGGTCGATCTGGATAGTGATCCGACGAAACTCATCGAGATCGTGGGGATCGGGAAACAGCTTCTTATGACGCGTGGCGCTCTCACGACTTTTTCGATCGCCAACGATGTCGCTAAGTATTTCGCCATCATTCCGGCCATGTTTGTGGGGTTCTATCCGGCGCTTTCCGCGTTGAACATCATGCATCTTGCCACGCCGGAAAGTGCAGTGCTGTCAGCGATCATTTTCAACGCCCTTATCATCATCGCGCTCATTCCTCTGGCGCTGAAGGGCGTGCGTTACCGCCCGGTAGGTGCAGCATCGCTGCTGAGACGCAATCTTCTAGTTTATGGTGTTGGCGGCCTTATCGTCCCGTTCATCGGAATCAAACTCATCGACATGCTCGTGACGAGCATCGGTCTGGCCTGAGGACACTGGCATGACTCTTATCCGTCAACTTCGTCCCGCGCTGGTGATTTTCGGGTTTCTTTCCCTCCTCACCGGCCTCCTGTATCCACTAAGCATGACTGCCATTTCGAGCGTTCTGATGCCGGATAAAGCGGCTGGCAGTCTGGTCCATGACGGCAAACGGACGGTTGGTTCCGTGCTGATCGGCCAGAATTTCACGCAGTCCCGTTATTTCCATGGTCGTCCCTCGGCAACGATAGGCACGGACCCGGCCGATCCGACAAAGACTGTCTCGACGCCCTATAATGCTGCGGCGTCGGTGGGATCCAACGCCAGCCCGACCGCAAAGGCGCTCGTCGAGCGTGTCGCTTCAGCTATTGCGCGACTAAAGGCGGAAAATCCTGAAGCCATTGCGAACGGCTTGTCTATTCCCATGGATCTCGTGACGACGTCAGCCAGTGGTCTGGATCCGGACATTTCACCTCAGGCCGCGTTTTTTCAGATCAAACGTATTGCGCGCGTACGTAACCTGCCGGAGGAGATGGTCCGGCAACTCGTGGAACACATGATTGAACATCCGCTGATGGGGTGGCTTGGTGAACCCCATCTTAATGTGCTGGAACTCAACATGGCTCTGGACTCCCTGCACAGATAATGGAGACACATCTCATCCGTCCGGATCCTGACGCACTTCTCCGGCAGACTCTGCCATACGGTGATGGACACAAACGCGGGCGCCTCAAGGTTTTCCTTGGGGCGGCCCCTGGTGTCGGCAAGACATTCGAGATGTTGACAACCGCGCACCATCTACAACGCGACGGTGTGGATGTCGTAATCGGTGTGGTCGAAACGCATGGTCGCTCCGAGACGGCAGCGTTGGTGAACGGGTTGGAACTGGTGCCTTTGCGTAATGTGACCTATCGGGATCGGAAATTGACCGAGATGGATCTCGATGCGGTGCTCAGGCGGGCTCCACGTGTCGTTGCCGTGGACGAACTGGCGCATACGAACGCGTCGGGATCACGCCACCCGAAGCGCTGGATGGATGTTGAGGAACTGCTTGCCGCCGGAATTGATGTTCTGACGACCGTCAATATTCAGCATCTTGAAAGCCTTAACGACATCGTTGCATCCATCACGCGGATTCGTGTGCGGGAAACGGTTCCTGATCTTGTCGTCGGGAATGCGGATGAGGTCGAACTCGTTGATCTGACTCCGAACGATCTGTTGCGACGGATGCGTGATGGCAAGATCTATGCCGAGCATACTGCTGGCCGCGCTATGCTCCATTATTTTTCCCCAAGCAATTTAACGGCACTGCGTGAACTTGCCTTGCGTCAGACCGCACAGCAGGTCGATGCGCAGCTTGTTGACCACATGAAGGCCAACGCGATTGCCGGACCATGGGCGGCAGGCGAGCGGATCATGGTTTGTTTGACCCTTCAGGACGGGGATGCCAGCCTTCTGCGTTATGGCAAGCGCCTGGCTGATCGTCTTCATGCTCCGTGGATCGTGCTACATGTCGAAACGAACCGGGATTTAAGCGATGCGGCACGTGCGAGGATGGCATCCCAGATGCATCTGGCGCAGTCCTTGGGGGCGGAGACGGTCACGATCCCGGGGCAGGATGTGGCGCTTGATACCGTCGACTATGCACGGATGCAGAACGTGACACAGATTGTGGCAGCGCATCCTGCCGGGCACGGCTGGAGCGGGCGGATCCGACAATGGCTGGGACGCGCAACGACAGAGCGTCTGATCCAATGTGCGCAGGGTTTTCCTGTGCATGTCGTGCCCCGTTCTCCCGGCGATGATGCCGTGACAGAACGACCCTACAATATCGAACCTTTCAGAGCTGGCCCTTATGTCGCGGCTACCTTGATCGTTCTCGGCACACTGGCGGTAGCGTTATTGCTGCGTCGGGGGTTCGAAGTCAGCAATGTCTCGCTGGCCTTTCTGACCGCGATCCTCGGTGTGGCGGTGGCCTATGGTCTCTGGCCATCGCTATGGGCCTCGCTTCTGGGAATGCTGTGTTTCAATTTCTTTTTTCTGCCTCCACTTTATACGCTGACCATCGCGGCCCCGGATAATGTCGTGGCTTTGTTCTTTTTCTTCGCAACGGCAGTGATTGCCAGCAATCTGGGAGCGCGCGTCCGCAATCAGGCCGTCGTTGCACGACATAGGGCCGATATCACGCAATCGCTGTATCATTTCAGCCGCACGATTACAGGGATCATTAAACTCGACGATTTGTTATGGTCGGTGAGCCATCAGATTGCGATGATGCTCGACTGTGAAGTGGTTATGCTTCTTCCTGAAAACGGGACGCTAGAAGTCAAAACCTCTTATAACGGCGGAAAAGTTGTCGGGTCCGATGATCTGGCCGCCGCGGCCTGGGCTTGGAAACACAATAAGATAGCAGGCCGAGGATCGGATAATCTTCCGGGCGTGCGATGGCTCTTCATTCCACTGCGGACCGGACGTGGACCGATCGCTGTAATCGGCCTTCATACGGAAAGGACAGGCCCTATTCCCGATGTGGAACAGTTGGGGCTTCTAGACGCGCTGACCGATCAGACCGCGTCCGCCATTGAGAGTATCCTGCTGGCTGGGGAACTGGATCAGGCACGGCTTGAGGTCGAAACTGACAAACTGAGAGGTGCGTTGCTGACGTCGATTTCCCACGATCTTAGAACGCCTCTGGCCTCCATTCTGGGCGCAACATCCAGTTTGCAAAGTTATGGCGACGATCTTGATGGGGCTGCACGTGAAGAGCTCCTTGCAACCGTTCATGACGAAGCTGAGCGGCTAAATCGATTTGTTGCTAATCTGCTTGACATGACCCGCCTTGAAGCGGGAGCTCTCCAGCCCCGTAGAGAAACCGTAGATGTTGGTGAGGTCATCGCAAGCGCTCTTTCCCGCGCCGCTCGTCTGCTATCCGATCACGAGGTCGAGATGGTCATTGAACCAAATTTGCCGATGCCGCTTCTGGACGATGTTCTTCTGGAACAGGCGTTATTCAATATCTTTGACAATGCCGGAAAATATACGCGTCCTGGGACGAAAATAAGTGTCACAGCCTCCTCGGGCACCGACATTTTGCACATTCAGGTTAAGGATGAAGGAAAGGGATTTGAGGTTAGCGATCCAGAAATGGCTTTCAGTAAATTCAAACGTTTCAAATCTGCTGATCGATCCCGACCAGGAACCGGTCTGGGGCTTGCCATCACCCGCGGCTTCATCGAAGCTATGGGGGGAACAGTTATGGCGCGCAATCGACAGGATCGATCCGGCGCGGAATTGGTCATAACGTTTCCTTTGGGCGAGAAAAAGATGAAATGAGCGATCCGTCGGTAATGATTGTGGATGACGAGCCAGCTATCCGGCGGCTTCTCAGGATGTCGCTTGTCAGTCAGTCCTGGCGTGTGACTGAAGCGCGGACAGGGGAAGTGGCCTTGAGCATGGTAGCGGAAGCTGTGCCGGATATTGTCGTGCTTGATCTGGGGCTTCCGGACATCGATGGCGTGGAAGTTCTTCGACGTTTGAGAAGTGTTCATCCAACTTTGCCTGTCGTGATACTCTCAGTTCGTGATGACGAACGGGGCAAGGTCGCTGCACTTGAAGCGGGCGCTGATGATTATGTGACCAAACCATTCAGCATGGCGGAACTTGTCGCTCGAATGCGCAATGCCTTGCGACACGCATTACAGCAGGAAGGTACCATCCCACTGTTTGTATCAGGCAATCTGACAATCGATCTCGTGCGTCGCCAAATTTTTCGTAGTGAAAATGAAATCCGACTTTCACCGCGGGAAAGGGATATTCTGCGCATGCTGGTTCGTTACGCGGGGCGTGTCCTGACCCATCAGACCATCATGAGTCAGTTATGGGGGGCAACGGGTGATGTTCAGCAACTTCGTGTCTATATCCGGCAGATACGTCAAAAGATCGAAATCGATCCGGAGATGCCACGTCATATCATTACTGAAACGGGCGTCGGGTATCGGATGGTTCAATTGTGAAAAATGAGCTGATTTACATCTCATTCATCAGGATTATTTCTATATATTGAAATAAATTATTTATAAATCAATATGTTTTCGTTGGAGGTTGCATTGACTTCTATTCTCCCACCCCACACTACCTGTCTGCTCATCGAGAATAAAGCAGATATACTGAGTTACTCGGGGATCGGGGGAGGTGGATTGATTTGAGAGCTCTGGAGCAGGTTATTCTACAGAAAATCGGCCGGACATGCCTATCGCAAAATTTCATGCACCTTCATTGTTTCTCCCAAAATCGGGATCGCCAATGAAGATGAAAATATTAACCGCACGCAGTATATTTGCGCCGGGAATTTAACGCGCTTGTGTCGTGTGTGTTTTGGCCCATCCGGTTTCTTTCAGGAAAAAGGACAGGATGATCGCCACAACAACACCGATGACCAGGGGAAGAAAGGCATGCTGGTAATCAGACATG
>JAAYUA010000192.1 GCA_012517935.1 Acetobacter sp.
CCGCCGGGCCCGGATGACAAGATTATTTATCCTCGGACATATCCGGCCGAAGATTGATTGATCGTTCTGGCGATGTTGAGTCCTGTGCGGGAGCAGTAGTCTGTGTGACTGGCGATCACTCCAGTCCACATCAATGACGAGCGTGCAGGACTGGATGCCCTCTCTGATGATTCTTGGGATGTTTTTGCTGCCTGCGCTCATAGGGTGCAGTCGTTTTCGTCAGGCCATTCAATAAAGGGAGCGGCAGCTCCGTCGGGCTGGGATGAAAAAGGAGACACGCGTAAGGCTAAAGTGCTGGAGTGATGTTCGTCCATCGAATCCGTCGAAGAAATAGAAATATTTTTGGAATATTGAAGCGTAGTTGCGGCCTTGCAAAAGCACCCTTTCAGATCTGTCTCACATTCGTTATTTCTTGGTATAATATCTCTGAAAAACTCATTCCGAATGATTTTCCAAAAAAGCTCTCATACAGAATAAAATAGTACCCGCATGCTGGTCTTATAAAGATTGAGGGACTACAACGGATTTGACCAATATTCCAACGGTCAATCTCAGGAAGGCAGTAGAGGTCATAAGCTATCAGGAAGCAGTCTTCAAAAAGATACCGTTTTAAAGGAAGCAAGCAGTGTCAAATGGCTACCTATAGGGCGCATTCGACAGCGGGTAATAAGAGAGCTTCCCTTTAAAATAGTGTAAGATTGTGAATTATTTCCATTTCATTTTTCACACTAAACCTAGGAAAATTCTAAATGCATGAACCACCAGAACATTTTAAGCAAGATTGCATTGCTCGGTTTAATGATTTGCGGTCTGGTGCAGAGTGGGAAATTCATGATGATATATTTATTCCAGCCTTGCGTTATGCTGCACTCATAATACTTGTAAAGAATTCAGAAGATATTATTTATGAAAATCTTAAGCACCATTACAAATTGGGATTTAGACGTTTTTTCATTCTTGACAATAACAGTATAGATCAAACTGGCCTCTTGATACTTTCTTTCAAGAAAGAATATCAAGATGCTGACGTGTTTTATGCAACCGATTATAATCCTGCGCATAGACAAGCAATTAAGACGGGAGCAATGGCTGCGTTTGCAGGTAGTTACCTTCATAGCGATCCACATCCAATCGATTGGTTTTTCCCAGTCGATGCTGATGAATTCATCACGTGTTGCACTAAGAATACCACTAATGCTGTTCATGAGTTTACAAATTTTTTAGAAGATTCAAAAGCTGAAGTTCTCGTTTTTAATTGGGCACAGTCGGCACTTTTCTCTAAAAAAACGAGAGAAATTACATCATTTTCTGATGGATTATCCACAACAGATTTCAATACTTGGAATAGTATGAAAGTTCATGTCACGAAAGTTGCGTATCGTGCAAATCGTCAGCTTACACCCAATGAAGGAAATCATTTCGTTGATAATTACCATTCTGGTGAGAGTGGTTTGCGAAGTATGACAGCGATAGGTTTTTGTTTATTGCATTTTCCAATGCGATCAATTGAACAGCTTCGTCGTAAATTAGTCGATGGAGTCAATGGATTGAATGCAGCAGGACATCATCCGTCTATGGGAGGTCATTGGCGTTATTATCATAAACACTATCTAAGGCGTGGAGATGCAGCTCTTCATGCTTTTTTAATGGAACATATTAATGGCTGTATTTAAGTCCTGTTGATAAAATCTCTTTTTAGTATGTTGGATAATGTGATTCAAAACTGATATTTGCGAAAGCCGGTGAATACGTGGCGACCTGACAGGTTAAGAATGGACGATTATAGGCAATTTTCTACTGCCTGAGCGCTGTGGTTGCTCCTGACCGACGCAGGATAATTGTCTGTTTCTAAACGGAATATTTTATATCCTGCGTGTGGTTGTCCGTGGCAGGACATACGTGAAAGTAACCCGGTCTATGTGCGGTTCTGTGGATGGGCAGGTAAGGTATAGGATGCTCTGTTGGAAGCGCAGGTTGAACTCGGCCTGATCGATGGCTGATAGCACATGACTGTGAGCGGTGAGTCGTCTAGACCGCTCAGGCACAAGACGCTCTTCGACGTCAAAGAAATCGGGTTGCTTCACGATCTATCCCCCAGTTAACGTAGGGAGACTTAAACATAGGAATCACTTCCACTCTTGGAAATTGCGCTGCTTCTCGACTGCTTTATTCGCTTCCGTTGATCGCCGTATTGTTCGTATTGTAATGCTCAGAAAACAATCTTCAAAATACTTGAAATCGCAATTTCGGTCCGTCTTCAGCTCCATATCAGATATTGTCATGACAACGCTTCGATCTGGAAGAAAGCCACATGACACCGGCGTGACATACCGCGGGAAACTCGGCATTAGGGCAGGAAAAGGGAGTGTTGTTTTGATGAGTGAGAAATCCTGTTCACGCAGAGATCGTCTGTTTTCACGCGTAACGAAATTGCTGTGCACGGCGGTTGTGAGTTTTTCGTCGGTTGGCATGATGGTGATGCCAACCGTCACGCGGGCGGCGGAAACGCGCAAGGTGATCATCGATGATGATGGTTTCGGCATTGCGCAATGGATGCTGTTGCAGGCCCCGAATGTGGAAGTTCTTGGCATTGCCGGTGTCAGCGGCGATGTCTGGCGTGATGAGGCCGTCTCTCAGGCATTGCGTGGCGTCGAAATGGCTGGACGCACGGATGTTCCGGTTCTGAAGGGTGCGGTTTATCCGCTGTTGAATTCGGAAAAGCTGACTGATCGCTGGGAAGCGCTTTATGGCAAGCTGGTCTGGAAAGGCGCGTGGATGAGAAAATGGGTGGAGCCTACCCAGCAGTCGACACCGCCTTATCATGCGCCTGATGTGGTGCCTGATCTTCCATGGGGCAATCCGAAAATCCATGCCTCGAATGAAATGGCTGCTCTGTTCATGATCCGGAAAGTTCATGAATTTCCGGGACAGATCACAATCGTTGCGACGGGTCCGATGACGGATCTGGCTCTTGCCCAGAAGCTTGATCCTGAATTTGCGCATCTGGCACGTGAACTGGTTTATATGGGCGGCAGTCTTAATCCGCGTCAGGTGCGCAAGGACAAGGTGGCTGAGCAGTTCGCGCGTGAATTTTCCAATTCACCGCGTCGTGAATTCAATATCCGTTTTGATCCGGAAGCGGCCAGCATCATGATGCGCAGCCCCTGGCGGAAAATCACCATGATCCCGGTTGACCCTTCGACGGCGACGGAACTGACGCGCGAACAACTGGATGCCTGGGCGAAACTCAATCCAGCTTTTGCGCCGATGCTGCAGAAGCACGAAGCGGGGTTCCCTCTGTGGGATGAAATCGCAGCGGCTGTCTGGCTTGATCCTTCGATTGCTATGAAAACTGAAGAGCTTTACGTCGATACGGATACGTCTTTCAGTGCTGGTTATGGCGATATCCTGTCATGGAACGAAGGTTATCAGCCGGATGTCGGGGAGCAGAAAGAAGTTGTCGTGCGTGAAATCAACGTGCAGCGGATGAACGATCTGATCGGCAAGCTTCTGTCGCGCCCTATCCCGACTTCCACAAAATAAGTCGCTCAATCCCGTCTGATCGTGACGTTGGATTTCCTGCGTCACAGTCAGCATCAGACGGTTGAAAAAACTCAGACAGACGCACATATATCTGGAAGGTGTGGCGGCTTTACCGAGCGTCGCACTTCTGAAATCCGTCAGTAATGAGGAAAGATTATATGAGCGAGCATGAAACCGTAAGCCAGAAGGGTGCGGAGACACGCGAGTTCAGTGCTGAGGTAGGACGTCTTCTCGATCTGGTCGTTCACTCCCTGTACTCGGAGCGGGAAATATTCCTGCGTGAACTGGTTGCAAATGCGGCAGATGCGACGGATCGCCGTCGCTTTGAAGCGCTGACAGATGGTGCGCTGGCACTGCCGGAAGATGCGAAGATCCGTATCAACCCGGACAAGGACGCACGTCTTCTGACCATCACCGATGACGGCACAGGTATGAGCCGTGACGAGCTTGTCAGCAATCTGGGCACGATCGCCCGTTCTGGCACGCGTGCTTTTGGTGAGCAGCTTGAGAATGCGAAGCCGGAAGACAAGCCGAGCCTGATCGGTCAGTTCGGTGTCGGTTTCTATGCTGCCTTCATGGTCGCGGACAAGGTTGAGGTTACATCCCGCCGCGCTGGCAGTGATGAAGCCTGGTGCTGGACTTCCGATGGCAAGGGTGCCTACACACTTGCACCGGCAACGCGCGAGAAAGCGGGCACGGATATTGTTCTGCACATCAAGGAAGATGCGGACGAATTTCTCGATGTCTGGCGTCTTGAGTCGATCATCAACAAATGGGCCGATCATATTTCATGGCCGGTGACGATCCTCAAGGAAGATGGCGAGACCACAGCCAACAAAGGCAAGGCGATCTGGCGTCGCCCGAAAAATGAGATCACGGAAGATGAGCTGAACGATTTTTATCGTCACGTCAGCCATAATTTCGATACACCATGGTCCACGCTGCACTGGCGTGCTGAAGGCACCATCGAGTTTTCCTCGATGCTGTTCATTCCGGGCAGCCGTCCGTTTGATTTCGGGCAGGAGCAATCGCGGGATAGCAAGGTCCGTCTTCATGTGCGTCGTATGTTCATTACGGATGATGCGACATTGCTGCCATCATGGCTGCGTTTTGTTGTCGGCGTTGTCGACACGGAAGATCTGCCGCTCAATGTCTCTCGCGAGATGTTGCAGGCAACACCCGTTCTGGCGCGCATCCGCAAGGCTGTGACATCAAAGGTCATGGGTGAACTGAAATCCCGGGCGAAAAATGACGCCGAGGGTTTTGAAAAATTCTGGGAAAACTTTGGTCCGGTCATCAAGGAAGGCATCTGGGACGATGCGGAGCATCGCACGGAACTTGCCGGTCTTGCGCGTTTCCGTTCCAGCGCCGTGGATGGCTGGACCACGCTGTCTGATTATGTTGCGCGGATGAAGCCGGAGCAGGAGGCCATTTATTATCTGACCGGCGACAATGCTGATATCATGGCAAAGTCCGCGCAGCTTGAAGGTTTCCGCGCACGTGGTCTGGAAGTATTGCTTCTTTCTGAGCCGGTGGACTCATTCTGGCCGGATCGTCTGAGCAGCTTCGAAGGCAAGACGCTACGCAGCATTACGCAGGGTCTGGAAGATCTCGAGAAGTTTGCCCTGACCAATGCGGATGCTCTGGGCGAAGCAGCGGATCTGGAAAAGCTTCTTCCTGCTCTGAAAGATGCTCTGGGTGAAGATGTGTCGGAAGTGCGTGGCACGGACCGTCTTGTCGGCAGCCCCGTCGTTCTTGCAGCGTCAGCCTCTGGTCCGGATCTCCAGATTCAGAAGCTGATGCGCCGTAGTGGTCAGGCTATGCCGGAAACACCGCCGGTTCTGGAACTGAATCCTCGTCATCCGCTGGTTCGCGATCTGGCAGCGCGTGCTGAGGCAGGTCAGTCGGTCGAGATACTGGGACGTGTTCTGCTGGATCTGGCCCGGATTCAGGATGGTGAAGGTCTGAAAGATCCAGCGGCTTTCGCCCAGCGTCTTTCCGAACTGTTGACTGCCGCACGTTAAAAGCGGGTTTCAGTCGTAAAATGGAAAGAGCCGGATCTGATAAATGTCAGATCCGGCTCTTTTTTTA
>JAAYUA010000002.1 GCA_012517935.1 Acetobacter sp.
GCAGGCGCAAAAACGACGGCCTTTTCTAGCGTATAAAACTGCCCTGTGGCACTTCCTTCAGTCAGCGCAAGACTCTGTGCGTTGAACAGGACTACGCGCTGAGCGTAAAGTGACAGGGGATTGACGATACCCGCCACCAGAAAAGATGTCATGGCGGCCGTAGAGGCCAGAGCGAAACACTGAGCCAGAAGTCCTTTTGGCCCCATGCCCGCTGCGCCCATGACAAGAAGTTCTCTTCCTTCGCGCATGTCGATCAGGGATCTGTAAGTGGCGACAAGAAAGGCGATGGGAAGAGCAAGGTCGAAAATCTGTGGTATATTCAGAAAAAATATGAGAATAGCCTCGCGCAGTCCAGCATGATGGCGCAGGACGTCGCGGAATACCATCGGAAAACGCTCCGACAGAAACAGCGCTTCAATCAGCACCATGATGAGGCTCGTGATGCGTACGACATCACCGGTAAAAAGCCGTATTCGTGCGGGAAACAGTCTTCGCAGCCAATCACGATGACGGATCATAACTGAAACATCTCACCCAGATAGATCATGCGGACGATGGGATTTTCGACAAGTTCGACGGGAGATCCTTGTGCCAGCACGTATCCATCGTGAATGACATAAGCGCGGTCCACGAGTCGAAGGAGATCGACCGCGCTATGATCGGTGATCAGAACACCGGTTCCGGAATCTGCGATATTGCGAATTATTGTCGTCATTTCAGAAATGTTTACAGGATCAACTCCGGCAAAGGGTTCATCAAGCAATGTAAACGACGGACTGCAAGCCATTGTCATGGCAATTTCACATCGGCGCTTCTGTCCACCTGATAAGGTGGCGATCCGACTGTGGAGCAGTGCAGAGAGCCCGAATGGCTTCAGGATACGCAGGATTGCATCATCGCAGTCCCTCCTGCTTCCACGGCGGGTTTCCATCACGATCATCATTGCCTGCCGAACGGTGAGAGTCCCCGGCAGAAAACTATTTTGTGGTAAAAGAAGAATACCGCAACGAACCCGCTCATAAACGCTTAGAGACGTTATATCGAGTCCGTCGAGTTCTATGCGCCCCAGATCGGGAGGCAGGAGACCTGTCAGCATCTGGAAAGTCGTCGATTTTCCGGCACCATTTGGGCCAAGAATACCGACAATTTCTCCCCTGCTCACCTCGAGACTGATTTCTCTTATGATCGTTCGGTCGGCAATATTTTTTGAGAGACTGATAGCTGACAGCATACAACCCGACAGTATGATCAAGTATAAAGTCCCGAAATCGGGGAAAACCTATGATACTCAAGAAAGCTGATGAAGTCTCGGCATCGTCATTAAATGTTCACAACATGAGCATATTTTCTTGTGAGTCCTGGATGCGCCACCTACCAATCTGTCGATGCGTCCGCTATCGTTTTGTGTATGACGGACCTCGCTCTGCATGAAACGCATATTCTGGTCGTTGAAGATGATCTTCATACGGCATCGGCGATTTGCAGCAGTTTCGAAGGCAGTAATATTTCCGTCACATCTGTATCCGACGGAATTCAGGCTCTGAATGCTTTCAGGCAACAGTCCTGGGATCTCATCATTCTGGATCGCATGTTGCCGGGATTCGACGGGCTTTCTCTCATGTGTGAATTGCGGCGGATCGGACGGGAAGATCCTGTGCTTCTGCTGACGGCGATAGACAGTATTCCTGAAAAAGTTCGCGGACTTACGCTCGGTGCTGACGGGTATCTCGCCAAACCATTCGATTTGCGCGAATTGACCGCACGGGCGCATGTCCTGCTCCAGTCGTCAGGACGCAGACGGCCCGAGTGCACGAAACTGACATTCGAGGATCTGGAACTGGATGTCGTGAGCAGACAGTTGAGAAGGAACGGACAGCGGATCCATCTTCAGCCGCAAGAGTTGAAGCTTCTTGAGTTTTTTATGAAACATCCAAGACGAATTCTTACACGTGATATGATTTTCTCATCTGTGTGGGGTATAGAATTTCCTGTGCGCAGCAATCTCCTTGAGAGTCATATTTCCAGATTGAGACAAAAAACAGAGAGCTCGACTGGTCCGATGATCCATACGATCAAGGGCGAAGGGTATGTGCTGGGCAACTATCGCCCCGATAAAGTAGTCGGTGCTTGAGACACTGAGGTTGTTGCCATGAAAATCAACAACATGTCAGCCGTGCGGCTGGCTTACATCTTCACACTGCTTTTCCTGCTGCTCGGAACCTGTGTGACAGTCTCTCTCGGATATGAGATGCGTGCTATATTCATGCGGCAGATCAATGAGAACCTCGCCAGCGAAGTGACGGAAGCCTATGGCGAGAGCATGGAACCGCATGACGTTGCCCACCTTGCGCCAAACGTCAAGATGTTCACACTGACCGATCGGGAATATCGCTATCTGCTTCAGGACAATCAGGGACATGTCATCGCGGGCAATCTTGCTCCACTTTCCCCGCTTGCCGGTTTTCGCTCGATTGAAGATACCAGATCCGATACCGAACACGGACAACGCCTCTATGGTCTGGGGATAAAACTTGTCGATGGTGGGTACTATTTTGTTGCTCATGATACTGCACTAATCGATACACTCCGGAGCCGCGTTCTCGAGATCGCCCTTGTGGGTTGTGCGGCCTTTCTGTTGTGCGGCCTTGGTGGCGGGGTGCTCATGGGAGTCCTTCTTCGCCGGCGTCTGGTTGTCATCGGGCAGACATTACAGGACATAAAGAGGGGCGATCTTACAGTGCGTCTGCCTGTTGCGTCAGGACGGGATGAACTCGACGATCTCTGTGAAATGTTCAACGATGTTCTCAAGCAGAATGAATCTCTCGTAGAAAAAATCCGACAGGTGAGCAATAATATCGCGCACGATATGCGCACACCGCTCACCCGTCTCAGGCATCGGCTGCAACGGGTTGCTTCAGGTCCGCAGGATGACGCGCGATCCGAGGCACAGCTGGCAATCGGAGATCTGGATGTCTCTCTTGAAATATTTTCATCATTGCTACATCTTGCAGAAATTGAATCCATTCGAGATCTGAGTGCACTCGCCTGCGTCAACCTTTCAGACGAGGTAGTGAAATGTCTTGAAATTTTCGAATCTACCGCAGAAGACAGTCATCACCGCATTCAAACATCTCTTGCGCCTTCAATTATGGTGCGTGCCGATGCTGTTCTGTTACAACAGCTGATCTGCAATATTCTTGATAACGCTCTCATCCATACACCGTCGGGCACAGTGATTTCCATCTCTGTAATCAAGGTCGGTGATCAGGCAAAACTCTGTATAGCTGATAACGGTCCGGGAGTGCCTTCAGACCTTCTTCCCAAGCTATCTGAACGGTTTTTTCGGCTTGACCGCAGTCGTTCAACACCGGGAACCGGACTCGGTATCAGTCTTGCCAACGCTATCACTGAGCATCTGGGAGGCGTTTTCGCTCTGGAAGACAACGAGCCGGGCCTTCGTGTCCTGATTACCCTTCCGTTGTTTGATCCTTCCCCCATCAACTGAAGCCCATTTCAGCCGTGACAGATTCTGTTCTTCGTTCCTTATCTTCTTCAGAAAATGACAGACATTTGCATGTACTGTTCATCAATGACACGTCCCGTAATGGCGGACCGGGGAAGACGCTTCTCAATATTTTGAAGTATCTTGATCCGAACAAGATAAAACGTAGCGTGATGCTTCCGCAGGAAGAGCTTGTCAGCCGACGGATCAGGGAAAATAACGCCGCCGAAATCGTGCTCATCGAGCCTGCGATGATCGAAAATCTTTTCCAACCTCTCTCGCGCGTCATGACGCGACATGATTTCGAAGCGCCATTCACTCTGCGCTGGGCAAGAGCGATCGGCAATATCGGACGCGCCGTTCGGGGCATAGTAGGGTTTGCTTCTCGTGTCGGGCAGGAACGATATGATGTGGTGTTCTGCAATGGGACGACTGCGTGTTTTATCGGCGGTCTGCTTGCTGTGTTGCCGGGAGCCCCTCCTGTCATCTGGCATGTATTTTATCCTGGCGTTCCTCCATTCCTTCGACCACTGCATCGCTGGCTCGCCTCCCGAAATGGCGTCAAGGCGATTATCTGCGTTTCCAAGGCTGTGACCTCGCAGTTCCATCTCTCTGACGATAAGGTTCAGGTTCTGCATGATGCTATCGATATTGGTGTTTCCGAGATATCGGCAGAGGAAAGAAGCCCCTTTTCGTTACGCGTAGAACTTGGTGTTGAGGACAGTGTCGTACTGTTCGGCGCGCATGGTCGTATTCTTCCCCAGAAGGGTTTTTATGAACTGATCGAAGTAGCGCGGCTCTTGGTAACGACATTGGGCCCTGAGGCTGCTTCACGATGCCGGTTCGTCGTGCTGGGTGATACGCCGCAGGATTCCGCTCTGGATCACCTCAAACTCTGTCGGAGTAAAGTCAAAGAGCTGGGCATGGAGGGTTTCATGCATTTCATCGGTTTCCGCGCGGATGTGCGTCCTTATCTGGCGGATTTCGACGTCGCGATGGTGCCAAGTGTTTATCCCGATCCTCTTCCCCTGTCCGTCATGGAAGCAATGGCTATGGGCAAGCCCATCATCGGTTTTGATATGGGAGGCATTGGGGAAATGGTCCGGAACGGGCAGGATGGCGTACTGTTGCCGGGAGTGCCTGCCGATATTCAAGGTATGGCGGACGCCTGTCACGATGCTTTGATCGAGCGGGAAAAGTGGCGTCTTCGCGGTCTGGCGGCCAGGCAGCGGGTTGAGCAGCATTTCGATGCGCGGCCTCATGCCACAGCCATACAGAATCTGCTCTTGCGTCTTGGGAAAAAAGAAAAACCATGATTCCCCGGCACAAGGTTGTTCACGTCGTGGTTGCAGGCTCCATTGGTGGGGCCGAGCGGCTGCTGGTCGATCTGGCAACCCGGCCGATGGAAAGTGACGCGCAGCATTCAGTTGCTCTTATGACATCCAATCCTGCGTTACGGGCCATGTTAAACGCCCACGGTATAAGGATCAGGGACAGAGGCATCGTGCACGACGATCCCTTATCTTATCTGTGGCGTGCTTTCGGGCCGCAAGATGTCCGTTGGCTGACAGATGTCCTGCGGGAAGAAAAAGCGGATATCGTGCATGTGCATACTTACGCGTCTCATATTATTGGTGTCAGGGCAGCGCGGCGGCTTGGGCTTCCTGTTCTGAGAACCGAGCACGGTATTCAGCATTATACCGATGTGAGTTGTGCGCTTTTTAGAACCTGGGCTTTGCGTCACACTGACAGTGTGGTTGCTGTCAGTGAGTATGTCCGCAATTTTGTGGTCAGGCGCGCACCGTTTGCCAGAGAGCGTTTTCATGTCGTCCGCAATGGCGTGGATTCAGAGTATTTCTTTGAGCGCCTCCAGCTATCCGGAAGTGCACCTCTGACCCTCGCCCTGATCTGTCGTCTGGAGCGATGGAAAGGGGCGCATCTTCTGATCAAGGCTGTTGCCCGAGTACCTCAGGTTCATCTGAAAATCGCCGGTGATGGAAGCCAACGACAGATGCTCGAAAAACTGACAGCGTCCCTCGGCGTGCAGGATCGGGTCAGCTTTCTAGGGTATCAGTCCGATCCACGGCCTGTTCTCGCTTCATGTCATCTGGCCGTGAACACATCGTTCGATGAACCATTAGGGCTGTCGGTCATGGAAGCCATGTCGATGGGACGGCCGGTGATCGCGTTTAGGGGCGGTGGGATTCCAGAAATTGTTCAGCATGGAAAAACAGGCTGGATTCTTGAGCAGCGGACAGTGCAGGAGCTTTCCTCTCAGATATCCCGTCTTGTCAGCAAGCAGGATTCGATTGCTCACATGGGAAGGCATGCCAGGGCATTTATTGAAGATCGGGGTCGGATCGAAATAATGTGTCAGGGCTATGCCCGGGCTTACTCTGCTCTGAGCTCTTCCGTGTGTTTTTGAGTCGAGATCTCATCACCAGAAGAAAATCCAGAATTTGTGGGAAGATGGTCATGATGATGAGAACGGCTGCGACATGCGAGCGGGATAAATCCATTGCTCCAGAAAGCTCTAGACCTGCACACAAAAAGACCAGATCTTTTCCGGGGATGAATGGCAGGCGGGATAAAACGAAGCGTAGGGCGACAAAATCAAAGCAGAGTACAAGTCCATTCAGAACACCAGAAAACCACCACCCCAGAATTTCCAGCAGAAAGTTGATGACACTTCGCGAGAGATGCATGAAAAATACCCATGCCATTTCGCGATGCGTCAGAGAAGTCATTCTCTGACGTCCAAAAATGATGACAAGACAGGGAAGTAACGGCAGCAGGGCTATCACAAAGGTCGAGTGTTGCCGATTTTTCAGAAATTCCTGTATATTGTTTTGACCGAACAAAATAAAGAACAGTATGACTGTCCACAACAGGACCAGACCGGCCGCACCTGAAAGCAGTGTGGAGTCCCGGATAACCTGCATCAGCTTTTTTGTATTTATTCCAAGAGTATTTTTTGCCCACAAGAAGAAATATGCTTCACCGGAATATTCCACCACCATCGCATTGAGATAGCGTTTCTGAAAAAAGACTGATGGTGTCAGTCTTGAATCTCTTGTTAGAAGACGTCGATAGATGATCCATTCTGAAATAGGCAGAAGAATATATGTAAAAATTTGAAGAAAATAGAAAAGAGGATTTTTGGGCTTTGCATACCAGACCTGCATCCATCCAATGTTCGATAGACTCCTGATCAGCAGAATCAAGAAAATTATGGGAACTATCCACCGAAGGGCGAACCGGAATCGAGAAACTGCTGGTTTAATGAATGAAAACACTTGTACCGATCTTCTTTCTGTGGGGTGCGCATACAATATTCCCATATGAACATATATACGATAAATCATTTTTTTAAATTGATTGTTATAATTTAATGAAATTGTCGGAATTTAACTTCAAATAATTTGTCGGGAGGCGATATAGGATTGCGTCACAACCTCTCTGGTAATTGAAACGCATGAACACTGTCATGACTTCCAGTCGTCGCATGGCAATCCGGGAACCAGACGCGATTTTGTCAGAACACGATATTTCTGCTCCCGTATTGCGATCTTTGCCGCTTCGGGTTGCGATTGTAGCCAGTTCATATAACTACATACGTGACGGTGTCGCTCTGACGATGAACCGACTGGTGGGTTATCTGGAAAGTCAGGGCGTGGAGGTCCGCATCTATACGCCGGTCTCGAAACAACCTGCCTTTGATTACAAAGGAACCGTCGTTCCGGTTCCTTCAATCGCTCTTCCTGGTCGAAGTGAGTACAGATTGGCGTTCGGACTGCCGCAAGAAGAAATAGAAAAGTTCAAGCCTGATTTGATTCATGTCGCACTTGCACCTGATCCGCTCGGCTATTCGACACTCAGGATTGCACGGAAACTGAATATTCCACTCGTTGCCTCCTATCATACGCGCTACGAGACTTATCTTAAATACTACCCTGGTCTTTCAATATTTACGTCACCGCTCAAGAGATATCTTTCAAAATATTACTCAAACTGTCAGGAGATTTACGTTCCAACGCAGTCGATGATCGACACGCTTGTCGTGGACAATCAGAAAGGCAATCTCATTCTGTGGTCTCGTGGGGTTGATGCGGAAACATTCAATCCAGTCCATCGTTCAAAAGATTGGCGGACACGGCATGGAATTTCTTCTGACGAAGTGATCGTTCTTTTTGTTTCCCGCCTTGTGCGCGAGAAGCAGCTTGGTATCTTCGCTTCTACGATCAAGGCACTCAAGGCACGTAACATTCCTGTTCGCCCTATTATTGCAGGAGACGGACCTGCGCGCGCTGAGTTGGAGCGGGAAATTCCCGATGCAATATTTCTCGGCTTTCAGCAGGGTCAGGATCTTGCAACCACGTATGCATCTTCGGATATATTTCTTTTCCCCAGTGAAACAGAGACTTTTGGAAATGTGACTCTGGAAGCCATGGCATCCGGGCTGCCCTGTGTCTGTGCGGATGCCACGGGCAGTCAGTCCCTCGTTCAGGATGGCGTTACGGGCTTTCTTGCCATACCTCATAACGTGGATGATTTTGTCGCGCATGTCGCGGATATAGCGCTTGATCCGATTAAGCGCGCCCGTATGAGTGAAGCTGCACGGGCCCGGGCACTGACCTTTTCATGGGATGAAACTATGAAAAATCTTCTTTCCAGATATGAAACTGTTGTGCGGACGTTCCATTGAAAATAGCTGATATTTCTGAATTTTATTCACCAACGAGTGGCGGTGTCCGCACATATGTTGAAGAGAAATTCAGGGCTGCGGAAAGAAATGGACACAGCCTGACAGTCATCGCACCCGGACCGGAAGACCGCATGGAACGTCGGGGGGCAGGGCAGTTGATGTGGGTTAAAAGTCCTCAGCTTCCCTTTGACGCCAATTATCATATGTTTATCAAGAAAGAGCCTGTGTGGCATATTCTCGATCAGCTGAAGCCGGACATCGTGGAAGGCTCGTCACCCTGGCGCGGCGGATGGATTGCCGGAACGTGGCCGGGTTCAGCTCCACGTGCACTTTTCATGCATGCTGATCCTGTTGCTGTCTATCCACAGATGATGCTTGGGAAATATCTATCTCCCGAGAAAATCGATTCGCTGTTCGGCTGGTTCTGGCGGTATCTCTGTCGTTTAAACGATCATTTCAATACTTGTATCGTCGCGGGCCAATGGCTTGCCTCGCGATTTTCCAAGCATAGCTTAAAAAATATGAACGCTGTGCCGTTTGGTATCGAAAGTGACCGTTTCTCTCCTGCGCATCGCAGTGATTCCCTGCGTAGGCAGATGCTGGCTCAATGCGGTCTTGGACCTGAGGCGTTTCTTGTGGCGACTATAGGCCGTCATCACCCGGAAAAACGGGTGGAAATGTTGATAGATGCTGTAACGCAGGCGCAGCGCTCAAGGCAGATTGGTCTTTTCATTATTGGTGATGGTTTATTTCATGCCCGTATTTGTCGAAAGGCGGCACAGGCGAAACACGTCCATGTTGCAGGGCAGGTGGATGATCGTGAATTGCTGGCAGGCATGATGGCCAGCACGGATGCGCTCCTCCATGGTTCGACTTCAGAGACTTTTGGATTTGTTGTGGCAGAAGCACTTGTTTCTGGCACTCCTGTGATTGTGCCGCGCTCAGGGGGAGCGGGGGAACTGGCTTCCACCCAATGGGCAGAGACCTACAGGCCGGGTTCTGCATCCGATGCTGCAAACGCTCTGCTCCGGCTTGCCGCTCGCGAGCGCGCATCACTGTCTGAGAAGGCCAGTGAAGCCGGTCTGCGTCTTGGCAGCATGGAGCAGCATTTTGAACGTCTCTTTGCGATCTATGCTTCGATGGAAAAGGTTTGATCGTGTTTTCTTCTGTTTGCGGAGAGAGTGAATGATGCTTCAGATCCATTCACAGACATGCACGACAGAGGCTTCGTCTAGTGGCAAGACGCGTTGGAGTCAGAAGTGATGAAACTGTCTGCAAGTGGCGTAGACGTGGTCCAGATGCCTGTCAGGACCACAGTAGCAGTCTGTGGAAACTGGCTTCGAAAGCCTTTAGAAGATAACCCATGCTTTGGGGCTAAACTGTCACAAGCCCAGACTAACTCATTCCGATCATAAGAAAAATAGTTCCAGTTTTCGAAATGCGGATGCTCAGGCCGCGTTTTGGGTTGATCAGCGCTCAGGTTTGTCGAAATCCTTTTCACAAGGCCGCTTTTATAACCGGATACAAAATAGTGTCTTCCATGGTTCACGGCCTGCTTCGTTTTCCAGAGTCAGTATTCCTCCATGGCCGCGCACGATTTGCCGGGCGAGGCTCAGGCCGATCCCGTTTCCATTTTCTTTGAATGAAACAAAGGGTTCGAAAATACGCTCACGCTGTGCGGCTTCGATGCCACTGCCATTATCTTGCACCGTGATCCGAACTGTACCATCAATCCATGCCCCAGCGAGTTTTACACGCGGTGAAGGATATTCCAGAGCGGCTTCGGCCCCGTTATTCAGAAGATTGAGCAGTGCCTGCTCCATTTGTCCCCGGTCCAGTCTGACCATGACCCGTTGCGGTGGCAAGGAAAGTTCGAGCGCGACGCGTCCGCTCCATCGCGCTTTAAAAAGTTGTGCCGTCTCGCGTAGCAATTTCCCAAGATCGATTGAGTGCAAATCTGGTGCAGGCAGCCGTGCAAGATCCCGATAGCCACGCACGAACCGATCCAGCCCGTCGGCCCGTCGCCGGATCGTCGCGAGTGCCTCGCTGATCATCAGATTGGTCTCATGCGTTGGAACATTGCTGAACAATTCTGCTGCTGTCGTCGAGAGGGAAACGATCGGCGTCAGGGAGTTCATGATCTCATGGCTGAGAATCTGGAGCAGTTCGCGAAGTGCCTGCGCCTCGGCTGCATTCATGCTCGCTTCGACATCCATCAGCGCCAGATAAGCGACGATGCCGCCAACGCCACCTCCCTGGCCGACTGATACCGCATAGACACGTGACGATCCGTCCGATGAGGGTAAGCGGATGACACTATGCTTCGATGCGCCTTTGTCTGGTTCGATGATGCCAAGAAGCGCCGGTGGTGGTGTAACTAACCGTCCTTCTGTCTGGAACAGGCCGCGCGCTGCCCGATTGGCGGCATGAAGTGTGCCATCTGTTTTCTGAAATAGCAGCGGCACTGGCGCATGATCGAGAAGAGCACGGTTAAGCAGTAATTCGCGACCACTCGGCTGAATGATGGATGGTTCCTGACGCTGAGCACGGCGCAACAACTCAAGCTGTGTTGAGATGAGCGAAGCCACACAGAATACAGCCATACAGACGAGAAAAACGGCAGTTGTGAAAAATCCCTTCTGCCATGCAGAGTCTGTCAGAAAACAGGCTGCGATAATGCCTGCTACTTTTATCAATGTGGTGAAAACGATGCGCATCTAGAGTCCGTACCGTGCCATCCGGCGATATAGCGCCGGGCGCGTCAGTCCCAACTCCCGAGCGGCTTGTGTGACATTGAAACCATGTTTGCGCAGCGCCGCTTCGACGAGCATGCGCTCCGTGTCATGAAGCGTCGTGGGGCCACCTGCATTGTCATGTTGTTCGAGTGAAGGGACTTGCCAGGTTCCCGTCAAAACTGCGCGTTCGATCCGGGCGCGAAGGGACCGCACATTCTGTGGCCAGGTCGCGGCTTTCAGGGATGCAAGACAGATATCGTCCATATCGGGCGCTGGAAGGCCATGACGGGTAGCGAAATAATGCGAGAAATGAGACACCAAGGTTATAATGTCATCAGGTCTTTGATCCAGAGGTGTTATTGTCAGGACCACCATGGCGAGATGCAGCATTAATTTTGGATCGAGCCGCGCGTCCAGAGCATCCCGCCCGAGAGATGAAAGTGCAATGACACGCGGAGCATTGACCATCTCAAGTCTATCGGCCAACCGACGCTGGATCGTCGGCGTCAGTGCCTCGACGTCACGGATCAGCCAGTTTCCCTGTTCCTCCGGCAATTCGTTACATTCCTCCCCATGGATCAGGATTTCATTTTCTGCATCATGGGACAGGGCAAAAATACGCCGCGCCAGAAGCATCTTTCCGCTTCCCGGTGGGCCGCAAATGATAATTGGTGCCCGTGTGGGTGCAAGACGATCAGCCTCTGCGACGACCCGTTCCAGTGCTGCTGAGGCCACGATCATGGCATGCTCTGTCGTCGTTTCGCGTTCGACCGGTCGACTTGCGAGTATCTTTTCGATCAGATTCACCAGACGCTCGTTGTTCCACGGCTTCATGACGAAATCTCGCGCGCCAGCTCGCATCGCCGCAACGGCGATCGCGACACCACTATGTCCTGTGACGACCACAACAGGCAGATCAGGACGCATAATGAGCATATCTTTCAGCAGCGCTAACCCCTCGGCACCGCTCGTCGCTCCTTTGCTATAATTAAGATCGAGCAGCACGAGATCAATCGCATGCGCTGCCAGCTGTGTCATGGCGGATTGCCCGTCATGCGCGCATACGATTTCCAAACCACGATGTCTGAACATGAGCCGCGCCGCTGACTGCACATCAGGGTCGTCATCAACAAACAGCAGAAGCGGTTTTTCGTTGTGCTGCACCATCAGAGATCCTGTCGATTCGTTACATCATCCATTTGTTTTCCCATTGACACGGTGTCTGGCAGTGTCCGGAACCGGACACTCTGTCCGGTTCCGGACATGCTGTAGCAATAGAGATAAAAATAAACGTTATTTATCAATAAGATAATATTCATTCTGGCCATGATACACTGTTTTCCAAGAGGAGAAACAGCGTATGGATCGACCGATCCCCCAGAGTCTTTCCGATACCGACAGGCCGCATCAGCCCCTTGGCAGCAGCATGGATCGGGCAGTTCGGCCGTCACGAAACAGGAGGATGGTTCGCCGGGCCTTGCGCTACGGCGCGCCCATCGCGATCGTGGCGTTGCTTGTGGCTGGGTGGAGGCTTGTTCCAGCATCCGGCACGCTCTCCGTAACACACGACCAGTTAACGATTGCAACGGTCAATTCTGCACCATTTCTCGATTATCTGCCGGTCCGCGCGTCAGTCGCGCCATTGAATGTTACTTACATTGACGCCGTGCAGGGAGGGGAAGTGGTCGAGGTGGTCGCACGGGACGGTGCGCTCGTGAAAAAGGGAGATGTCCTCGCCCGTCTGACGAACCCGCAACTGCAACTGGACGTCACTTCGCGTGAAGCACAGATCGCAAGCCAGCTCGGTGCGGTCAGTGCGCAGCGGCTGACATTGCAGCAAACACGCACGACCGAGGAAACGCAACTGGCAGAAGCACGCTATAGCCTTCTTAAAGCACAGCGCGAGCTTTCGATCCGTGAACAACTCCACGGACAGGGTTTTGAATCCGACGCTAATGTCCAATCCTATCGCGATGAGGCGAATTACTACGAACAGCGTCTCAAGCGTCTTGAAGGTGCGCTGACACAGGATCTCAAGGTTGCAGACCGTCAGGGCACGGAAATTGACGAGGAGGAGCAACGTCTGCGTTCCAATCTCGACGTGGTCGAGTCAAGTCTGGATGCCCTTATCCTCCGCGCCCCGTTGTTGGGACGGCTCACAAATTTCGATCTTCAGCCGGGGCAGTCGCTCAAGGCAGGTGACAAGATCGGACAGATCGACAGCGAAGGTTTGTATCGGCTTGATGCAGATATCGATGAATTCTATCTCGGTCGTGTTGCCGTGGGCGAGCACGCAGAAGCCGATCTAGGAAATATGAAAATTCCAGTAACTGTCTCACGTGTTCATCCGCAGGTGACAAGTGGTCAGTTCCGCGCGGAACTTACTTTCGACAGACCGCCCCCTGGTGGCTTACGTCGCGGTGAGAGCGTGGATCTGCGGATTACACTGGGCGAAACGCACCGCGCTCTCGTGCTGCCGAACGGGGCATGGCTGGAAAGTAGCGGCGGTTCATCAGCTTTTGTGGTGGCCTCGAACGGTCGTAAGGCAGAGCGCATCAGCATCACGTCAGGCCGGCGTAATCCTGAGCAGGTGGAAATCACCAGCGGGCTGCGGGAGGGCGATCATGTGATCATTTCTTCCTATAATTCCTACAAGAATTTCAAAAATCTAGCGATTCACTGAGCGAAAGGCTCCATACATGCTGATCGAACTCTCGCATATCCAGCGCCTCTATTGCTCTGACGAGGTGGAAACAACCGCACTGCATGACATCGATTTACAGATCGAGGCGAGTGAGTTTGTCGCCATCATGGGGCCTTCGGGGTGTGGGAAGTCCACACTGCTCAATATCCTCGGGACGATTGATCGTCCGACGGCAGGTTCCTATCGCTTCGGTGAGCATGAACTGACGGCACTGAACGAAGCTGCGCTGGCCAAATTCCGTCGCGAGAATCTTGGTTATGTGTTCCAGAGCTTCAACCTGATCGATGAACTGACAATCGAGGAAAATATCGATCTTGCCTTGGTCTATCGTAACATGCCCAAAGGAGAACGTCGCACCCGGGTGGCGCACGCCATGGACCGTGTCGGCATCGCACATCGGGCGCGGCATTATCCATCGCAGCTTTCCGGAGGGCAGCAGCAGCGCGCTGCCATTGCCCGCGCGATCGTCGGTGAGCCGCGTTTGATCCTTGCTGACGAACCGACAGGCAACCTTGACACAGAGAACGGTGCGCAGGTGATGGATATTCTCCAACGTCTTAACGACGAAGGGGCCACCATCATTATGGTCACGCACTCCCCCAGCCATGCCGACCTCGCCCGACGCCGCATCGACATGCTCGACGGTCAGGTCGTGATCTCAGTGCGCAATGCGATCTGAGGGGGAAACGGAATATGCTTATGACGACCTTGCGCAGTGTCATCCGACAGACACAGCGTCACCCGCTCTATGTCGGATTGAACGTGTTTGGTCTGGCGCTCGGTATTGGTTTGTTTCTCGCGCTCACTCTGCTCGTGCGGTTCGAGTATAGCTATAATTCTGGTTTCAGGGACGTAGATCGTCTGTTCAGGCTCGACACTATTGCCAGCAATCCAGGAACCGAAACACGCGAGTATGCCGGTACGACATTTTATGCGTTGCCTTTTCTCAAAGAGGATTTTCCCAATATCGAGAATAGTGTTCGCATTCAGGAACAATCTTTGCAGGTGCGTCTCAATGGAACGCTCGCCTCGTTTCGAGGGGGTTTTGTCGATCCGTCTATTCTGGAGGTCTTTGGTCTTCGGCTGCTTCACGGTCTGCCAGATGCATTGAGTCGGCCTGATGGGCTCGTATTATCGGAAAATGCTGCAAGGCGAATTTTTGGCACGTCAGATGTAATGGGACGGACCGTTACGGTGAATAACGACGGTCAGATGAGTCGTCACATTGTTACGGCTGTCACAAATGGCGGGATTGGCCCGAATTTCCTGAGTGATTTCGAAATGATGATCCCCATTCCGATTGAACGCGAGAAAAGTAATAATTGCTATTCACGATGGAGCAGCGATTGCGGCAACATTTATTTAAAACTCAAACAGGCTCAGGATCAGGCATCTATTCAGTCGCATCTGCGTGATTTCGTCATGCGCCGTGCTTCCGGACCTGACGACAGCGATATCGGTCTTGGGTTACATCCTGAGAAAATGTATGCGCTGACCTTGGCGCCCTTACGCAACGGACGTTTTTACGATGCACATGTCGTGGCATCTGATGATGGTGTGGAGCGTAATGTCATCGACGGGATTGGTCTTGTCGGGCTTCTGGCGCTAGTGCTGGCTTGTGCCAATTCGATCAATCTGGCTACTGCACGTTCCGTCTTGCGCGCACGTGAGGTCGCAATCCGAAAGACTCTCGGCGCTACGCGTAAAGCGCTGTTAGTACAATTCATTGGTGAGGCATTGGTACTAACCCTTGTCGCGGGTTTGCTGGGTATCGCCCTTTGCGAACTTCTAGTGCCGGGGATAGCTAGTCTGACAGGCGAAAATATCACCATTTCTTATATCTTTGTATTGGCAGTTCTGCCTGTCGTCATTCTCGGGTGCGGACTTGCTAGTGGTTTTTACCCCGCCCTCGTTTTGTCCGGCTATCACCCGGCACGTGTTCTGGCAGCAGCCCGAATGCCGTCAGGCGGACGAATGGTTGGTCGCCTGCGCGATGGTCTTGTCATTGGACAATTTGTGATCGCGATTACGATCGTTATTGGTATGCTCGTGATACATCAGCAAACCGAGTTTTTGAAACGTGCGGATCAGGGGTTTGTCCGTTCGGGTCTTCTGATCGGATCAGCCATTCCGTCAGAAGATATCGCAACGCAGCAACGGCTGCACGACCGTCTTGCTTCTGTTCCCGGCGTATCGGCTGTGACCTACGGCATGCTTGCACCCAGTCCAGAAGACAAAAATCAGATGACTTTCACCTATGATAGTCCTGCAGGACCGATACGGGTGAATCTGCTGCAGGACAGATGCGACGAGAATTATCTTGATGTGTATCACCCCAGAATTCTGGCTGGCCGCTGGTTCGATGCGTCACGGGGGCAGGACACTCACCCGGATTATCGCAAAACTCCCAATGCCATGAGTAATGTCATTCTCAATGAGACCGGAGCCCAACGGCTTGGTTTTACAAAACCGACTGATGCCATTGGAAAAGTCATTAAAAGCGGTAGTCATGTCTCGACAATTATCGGTGTGATGGCTGATATGCGTTTTGAATCTCCGCGCCAGTCTATTTATCCGGGACTCATGACATTTAATCCTCATTTCAGCACGGTGTTTCAACAGCCTATACCAGCCGTACGGTTTTCTGGTGTGCCAGTTTTGGAAATGGAGCGTCGTCTTGGGTTGGCTTGGTCAAGTGTTCTGCCTGATGTGGAAGGTCACTTTCAGACGGCAGATGCGCGGTTGGAAAAATTCTACCGTGGTGACGAGCAGCGTGGGCGCATTTTCACTCTTGGGGCTCTCGCAGCTGTCATGATTGCAGCTCTTGGTCTTTATGGACTTTCCGCCTTTGCAGCCGCACGACGAGTGCATGAAATGGGTATTCGCAAGACTCTGGGTGCAACGAGTTTGCAGGTGATAATGCTTTTATTACGGGGCTTTCTCCGCCCCGTTATCATTGCATCACTCATTGCCTGTCCAATCGGCTGGGCCATCACGCGAAACTGGCTTTCAGAATTCGATGAACGAATTTTGCTTGGGCCGATGCCTTTCATCATCGCTGTGGGCGGGGCGCTGGCAATTGCTGGATTGACCGTCATTGGACAGACGATCCGTCTTGCGCGCGCGGAACCGGCGCGAGCACTCAGGTCGGAGTGACGAACATGCGTTCAATCACAAAGTTTCTTGTTACGACAGCATTATTTTTTTCGACCTCCGTTCATGCTCAGACCCTGACGCAGGCCCTTGCACTGGCATATCGCAGCAATCCGACCCTGTTGGGTGAGCAGGCGAATCAGCGTGCGGTGACGGAGAATTCTTCGCAGTCTCGAGCTGGCTGGCGTCCAACTGTTACGGTCAACATGGATGCCAATTATCAGCAGGGGCCTTATACTAACGCTTTTGCACTCGGTACCTACACGTCGAACTATGCCGAAGGCTATGTCACCGCTCGACAGACACTTTATTCCTTTGGCCACGTGGCAAATCAGGTCCGGGCCGCAGATGCGCGCTCACGGGCGGAAGGTCATGCGCTGAATCTCACGGAATCGCAGGTTTTTACCAACGCGATCACCGCTTATATGGACGTATTGCGTGATCGGAACGTGCTGGAGGTGCGTCGTGCCGACTTGGACATGCTAGCACGGCAAGTGAAACTGATCACCGCGCGCTACAATCTCGGAGGGCAACCAACCGAGCAGGTCACACGCACTGATGTGGAGCAGGCAGAGACACGTCGTCGTTCGGCGGAGGTGGCACTGATGCAGGCTAGGGCGACGCTTGCAGCCTCGGAAGCACTGTTTCGAGCGGTGATCGGTGCCGAACCACGGAACCTGACCATGCCTGATGAGCTGCCAGGCATTCCCCAGAATGTCCAACAAGCGGTGCAGGTTGCAATCACCGCCAATCCACAGCTTGCCCAGATGCGCGAAACCAGGGATGCCACAACCGCCGATATCGACACTGCGCGTTCGCAATGGGGACCACAAATTCAGGTTCAGGGCACGTTCGGCACGATCGGCCCGGGTTCGCCGTTTCGTGGTCGGGAATATAGCGAGCAGGTTGCGGGCACTGTTTCGTTGGTGCAGCCGATTTACAATGGTGATCTTTACAATGCCCAGGTCCGACAGGCGCGTGCGAAGGACGAGCAGGCGCGGCAAAACATTGAACTCGCCAAGCGCACGGCTCTTCAGAGCGTGGTGACGAACTGGCGGGCTGTTGAGAACGGTCTGGAAGCAATCAAGGCTGGTATGGCCGAAGTTCAATCGGGTGAGACGACGCTGAAAGGCTATCAGCTGGAATATGGCTACGGTCTACGCAGCACAACGGATGTGCTGTACGCTGACCAGAATCTACGTACGGCACAAGTAGAGCTTGCGAGCAGCCGGCACGATACGATCGTGGCCGAAGCGATGCTTCTGGCTGCGATGGGACGATTGCAGGCGTCTGACCTGCTGCCGAATGAGCGGCATTACGATGCCAACGAAAAGTTCCAGCGTGCCCGTACGCGCGGCTGGGAGCCTCTGCAGGCGCCTATTTCTGCGATCGATAAGGCTGGTTGGTAGAAAGATTTCTATTGCATGGTTTAGCAGCGCTAATTTACCGAAGGTTAGAGCACAAAAACTGCCGTATGAGCCTAAAAGTGTTGCCGAGATGAGTGACATGGCTCTTTGCTGTGGATGTCAACTCCTTTAAGCTGGCAGTCGAAATTCTGGATATTCCGTTTCCCTTCTGTTGATGTCGGAATAATTAAAGGCGGGTAGGGGTTATTAGGGCAAGTGAAAAGGGCAGTAGAGGCTTCTCTACTGCCCACTCAACCAATATGCGTGGGGATAACGAATATATTCTCGGAATATCATGCGGATATAGTGTTTCAGTTCGCGGTGATGAAGCGTCATATTCTCCGCAAGCTGTGCGGGTAATATGGCGCGATACATCTATCCACGTTTCTTTGGCACCGCGTTGTAATAAGGGCTGTTCGGTAGTACGTGGGCTTCGGCTTACTCATAACACCCAGCTAAAAAACTGGATTCAAACAGGGATTTCCTAGCCAGTATTTTTGCAACAAATTCAGTTTTACCATAAACATTATCAATGGGTTAAGATTTCAAATTTCTGAGTCCAGAGAAGCAGCGAATTCGATAAAATCCACCAGATATCGAATCTCTTCGTCGGTTTCGCGACGACCAAGAAATATCTGCTTGGCGATACCTTTTTTCCCAAGTTTCAAAGGATAAAGCTCAAAACGCGAAGCATATTCCTCCGCAAGCCAGCGCGGAAGCGCTGCAACGCCACGACCATGCGCAACCATAACCAACATGATGTCCGTTGTTTCTATCTGCTTCTGCTGCCGTGGAGCAATGCCTGCCGGTTGCAGAAATTGTGTGTAAATATCGAGGCGTTCTGATGGAACAGGATAAGTAATCAACGTTTCTCCAGAAAGCTGCTCCGGCACTACAAATTTCTCATCCTTCAATGGGTGCTGAGCCCCAACGACCAGAACAAGTTCATAGTCAAAAACCGGAGTGAATTTCAGGCCTGGTTTATAAAGCGGATCGGGTGTGACCAGAATATCGATCTCGTTGCTGAAAAGCGCACCGATGCCCCCGAACTGGAATTTCTGCCTTACGTCCACGTCGACTTTCGGCCACCTTTCCAGATAAGGGGAGACAACTTTCAGAAGCCACTGATAGCACGGATGGCACTCCATCCCGATACGCAATGTGCCACGCTCGCCATTTGCGAATTGTTCAAGGCGATTCTCTGCCAGTTCAAACTGGGGAAGCAGACGGTTCGCTAGTGAAAGCAACCATTCACCGGACTGAGTAAGTGCGAGCGATCGTCCCTCCCGTCGCCATATCTTCACCCCAAGCTGACTTTCAATCTTGCGGATAGCATGGCTGAGAGCTGGTTGAGTCAGATTCAGGCGCAATCCCGCAGCAGTCAAAGACCCCTCTCGTGCCACTTCCTGAATAATTTTCAGATGACTGCGCTCCAGAACGCTCATACCTTACCCCCATGAATGCAAAATTTTCATACAATCATGAAAATATATCATTATTATTCATTTCCATGAACCCCTATTATCACGCTACTCCACGATTTGCCTGGATATTTTACTATGAGCACGCCACATATTGGGTTCAAGGGAATTAAGCGCCCCACTAGAGGAACGACGCGTAAAGACGCGGACTTCGGTCTGCATCCGCGCTTATATAATCAGATATCAGTAATGAATTCCGTGCTCGACAGTCTTCTGCCGCACATCGATAGTCTTCAGAATCACTTGTCTATTTTCCAATGTTCCAGATATTTCGAGCAATATGACAGAAGGCAGTTTGCATTTTCCACAAATCAATCTTGTTCGAAATCAGCATGAATCCCTTACTGAAAAGCTGGCTCTCTGAAGAGAGTATAGAAAAGACATCACAACATAACGTAGTTGCACCGATCCTGTCTTTTGAGTTTATCCCGCCAAGGACAGAGGCCATGGAGCGAAGATTATGGCAGTGCATTCAACGTCTGGCACCACTGTCACCGCGTTTTGTTTCTGTGACATATGGAGCAGGTGGCAGCACGCAAGCCAGCACGCACTCCACAGTGTTACGTATCAAACAGAAAACAGACCTAGCTCCCGCTGCCCACCTGACCTGCATCGGGGCGACTCGCGAAGATATCGATACTCTCGCACAAAATTACTGGGATAATGGAATCAGGCATATTGTGGCTTTGCGCGGCGATCCTCCGGCGGGCAGTGATTATACACCTCATCCGGACGGTTATGCCTACGCAAGTGATCTTATCACTGGTCTGCGTCGCATTGCAGATTTCGAAATCTCTGTTGCTGCCTATCCAGAAACACATCCTACGGCCTTAAATGCCTCAACCGACCTCGATAATCTCAAGCGCAAATTCGACGCTGGCGCAACACGCGCAATCACTCAGTATTTCTTTGATACCTCTTCCTGTTTACGTTTTCTGGACCGCTGTCGGGCGGCGGGCATTACTGCACCGATCATCCCGGGTATCATGCCAATATCGAATTATGAACAGATAGCTCGTTTCTCCGCACTTTGTGGCGTAAGTGTGCCTGCATGGCTGACGCATCTGTTCGAAGAAACCTCAAAGAATCCAGAACTTCACCGCATTGTCGCCTGCGTCGTGGCGGTGGAGCAAATACGCACTTTGCAAGCCAACGGAATTAACGAATTCCATTTTTCTACTTTGAATCGTCCTGATCTGACCTGCGCAATTGCGCATATCCTAGGAATCCGTCCAATAGGACAAGAGAAAATATCTCATACCAACAAAAAGACAAAAGATGATTCTACTTCTCTTATGCTACGGACTATGTTCGAGTAGAGGTATTAGGCAATGACTATATAAAGTTTCGATTGAAAATTTATTATAGCTCAATCGGACCGAGTCCGATAAGTGCAAAGCGAAATATGATGCACCATGTATTTCGAATTTATATCGATTTATATTCAGACATATATTTTTCTCGTCACAATGAATGACTGCGATATTTCAAATCGAAAATATGATATATTTTAATGAATGAAGGAAAAACTGCAGGGATGGTCGTGATCAACGGACAGGACTGGCTACACCAGTCATAATATTCTGGAATACTTATTCATTGCAGGGTATCAATGATTTTCCTCGCATACAGATATGCTCAGAAAGGAATGTTATGAAATTTTATTATGAAACATTCTACGATGCCTGATAACACGCAAGACGAAAAAGGGTTGTTCTTGCACCCAACCACAGCTCCCGCCTTGGACGATGAAAGCAGGAGTGATCGTAATGCATCATCTCTGGCATGTAACGCGCCCGAGACTGTGGACTCTGACAACGAAAATCCATTCGAATGTCCGTGCTGTACGGTGTTCTGGTCTCGCTGACAGAGAAAATTTTGCAAGAATTATATACTTCTGAAAGTGACTGACGCCTCCTGTTACGGAGACGTCCAACATATAATGGTGCAGTAGCTGATCAAGCCAGAAGTTCTTTTCGAACGATTTCCGCTCCTGCACATAGAGCGCGGAGTTTGCCACTTGCTACTTCACGCGGCAGAGGAGCCATGCCGCAGTTGGTGCAAGGATAAAGATTCTCAGCATCTACAAACTTCAATGCTTTCCTCAAAACATTTGCAACATCGTCTGGAGTTTCAATAGCTTTGGTCGCTACATCAATGGCTCCAACCATCACTTTCTTGCCGCGAATAAGTTCAATCAGATCCATTGGAACGCGAGAGTTCTGGCATTCCAGTGAGATCAGATCGATATTGGATTTCTGCAGTTTGGGAAAAATTTCTTCATATTGACGCCATTCGGCCCCAAGAGAATTTTTCCAGTCAATATTGGCTTTGATCCCATAACCATAGCAGATATGAACAGCAGTTTCGCATTTCAGACCATCAATGGCTTTTTCCAGTGCTGCAATGCCCCAATCATTCACCTCATCAAAAAACACATTGAATGCAGGTTCATCAAA
>JAAYUA010000027.1 GCA_012517935.1 Acetobacter sp.
CGGATATCTCCGGTCTCGCCACTCGCCAGCCAGCCTTTTACGGCTGTATGCCATCCGAAATCCCACACACGCATGCCTTTGATGCCATAGCCCCGGATGCCGTTTTTGTTTTTGGTTCCCAGAGCGCGATAACCAAGGCGATCGGCGGAGTTGTCGAACACGCCTGTAGGCGTGATGTAGTAATATTTGCGGCCTTTCGTGCCTGTGGAAACATGCACGGCACCCAGAAGTTTCCAGTCGGAATCGTCAGGAAGGGCAAGGATCAGAGCCAGTGTCTGGATTTTTGGATTCCGATCGACAACGGTCAGGATCTGGGGGCGGGTGATTGGAAAATCCGCTTTGGAAACTTCCTCCTGCGCCATGTGGATCATTGCTTGCCTGCGTGCTTCTGGCAGCTTCAGGAGGCCATGTACGTCATGTTTTAAGGCAATCGTGAGACGGCTGGCTTCGGCAAGCGCCTCTTCCCGGGTGGCGACGGGAAAGGGTGGGACAACGACCAGTGTGTTTTCCGGAGTTGCTGGGGGAGAAGTTGCTGGAGCGGGAGCTGGCGGTTGTTGCGTTGTTGCCATTGCCTTGCCTGCTTCCATGAAGGGAGAGGCGAGGCAGAAAGACAGGAAAAAATATCGAGCGATCTGGCGGGAATGGACGTTTTTATTGTGTCTTGTCATGCCTTCCTTCCTGTCCAGACGATGGTTGCGCTTTGTCCTGAACACGTTAGGGGCGGAGCGGAGTTCGGGCAACTCTGATTGATGCAACGATCATATGAGGTCGAAGGTTTCTGTGGATATCGAGGAAAGCAGAAATTCAGCAGAATATATGTCGTCATAATAGATTACGCCGATATCATCAGGTAACGTGAATAAGGTACAAGTATGCAGTGTATCTTATGACGTGTATATTCCTTTTGATATATGGATATTATTGGAATATCCGTGCAGGCGCACGCGGCGGTAATTTCCGCATTTTCACGACAAGCGTATCGAGTTCCGAAAGAAACCGGGAGCGATCAGCCTTGCCGAAAGCAGATCCGCCGGGCGTTATCACGCCAGCTGACCTCAGATCAGTCATCAGGTTGCGCGTGGCCAGAGCCATTCCAATTGCATCATGGTCGAGGCGTCGCCCTTTGGGTTCGAGCACAAAGGCTCCTTTTTCGATGCAGCGTGCGGCGAGGGGAATGTCCGATGTTATGACAATATCCCGCTCCAGAACGTGTTCAGCAATCCAGTCATCTGCGACATCCGGTCCGGCGTCGACCACAATGCGTTCGAATAATGGGGATTGCGGCACGACGATCATGCGGTTCGAGACGATATAAACGTGCAAATTATAGCGGCCAGCAACGCGATAGACTTCGTCTTTCACGGGGCAGGCGTCTGAATCAATGAATATACGTGTCATGTGCGGAAAGTGCAGGAGTTTGGGCCGAAGGGCAAATGTCGGGAGGTTTGAGGCTGATATATGGAAAACCAGGGTGTCCCGTTTTTACACGATACTGAGATTGTCTTATTGATGATTAGAAACGAAGTTTGAGGGCTTTGTTCGGGGGTAGTGCAGACCACTGACGTGAAAGTTGCTCAAGAAGGGTGCGGATTGCCTGGACATTTTCTGGGGAAATCGTGGCTATGCTGTGTCCCCGTGCTGTGCATGCATTTTCATAGATGGCTATCAAGTCTGTAGTCGGAATGAGGTTACCCCACATTTCAGCCTGAAACGTTTCAACCAGACGTTCGATTGGCTCTTCACTATCACCTCCTTGGGTTGTGAAGTCAGCAGCTTGCCCTTCTTTTACAAGAGAAAGAAACCCGCGATGAGTAAGTATGCTTTCCACAGCATAATGAATCATGTCGTGTGGAATGGTTCCTTGCTTGGGGCATGAAACTGTTTCTGGGTCGCCTGTTTCCCTGACAATGGTGAGAAGATCGAATTTACCATCACGCTTTTCGAAAATCATTTCCATTTTAAGGTGCTTCCTGTTTGGTCATATGGTTTTGCTGAATGGATCAATGCGTGTTTGCTGGTCTGATATTCCACAAAAGATATTGCTTCCGGTATTATTCAAATGCTCGAGTGACCAAGGTCAATGCTGGTTAGTGAGACATTATGATGAATTCATGTCCAAGTATCACCGCATGGCGTGTTGCCCGACATCGGGCCAGACATCAGATTTCAGAAAACGGATCCGTCTTTTTTGATCCATTTGCGATAATGGTTCTGGGAGAAGATGCAAAAACTCTGACCGCAGAAACGGAGGCGGTAGGAGAAAGAAATTTTCGTCTGTTTATGGCTATTCGAAGTCGGATTGCAGAAGACAGTATTGCCAGATCGGTAGAACGTGGTGTGCGACAGGTTGTTGTGTTGGGAGGAGGTGTTGATACATTTGGACTTCGCAATCCCCACCAGCAGAGTGGGCTTGTTGTGTTTGAAGTGGATCGGCCCATGATGCAAGATTGGAAACGTGAGCATCTTGCGCGGGTAGGATTGGGTATCCCGGAGTCCCTGACGTTTGTACCGGTTGATTTTGAACAGGACAGTCTGAGTGCATGTCTGGTTGATGCCGGATTTGATCCAACGCAACCGGCATTTTTTTCTTGGTTGGGCGTGGTGCCCTACCTGACGCGGGAAAGCATCGAAAATACACTGCGTTTTGTTGCCAGTATAGGTGGTTCAGAGATTGTCTTTGATTACGGTGAACCAGTTGAAAATTATGAAGGAGGACATAGAAAGCTCATGGAGGAGCGCAATGCTTTTGTGGCTTCTGTCGGAGAACCTTGGTTGAGTCGATTTAATCCGGATGAAATGCATGCTCTTTTGCATAAATGTGGTTTGAAAAATTTTAAGGATTATGATCGTGCAGGTATATCTGCTTACTTCGGATGGCCTTTAAAGGAAGCCCGGTCAAAAGCCAGCCCGCACGTGATTGATGCATTTTCTACATAGTGTAATTTCGACGAAAAGAATCTTTGTGATCATATTATGACTGATTGATGCAGGCCAGTTGCGAGCGATATTTTCTGGTTTGTGTGCTTTTCTTCACAAACAATGGATTGGTGAAAAATATCTTTTTAAAGGAAATATTTAATTACTTCGGGTCAGAGACCAGCAACGTGATGTTGGAACATTCTGATCTGTCTGGGGATTGGGTGGAGTGAGCACACAAAGCACAGTCTTATTTTTAAATGATAGCGTAAACATGGGTCCAGATGTTCCATCATGAGACATGGTCGTAATCTGATATCCTTGCCCAAGTAATGTGTCCAAAGAGTCCTGAAGAGGTATCATGGCTGTGGGAGTTGCCAGCGGACTGTAAGGCGATTTTACTCCACTTTCAGGAAGTGATCCTTCAATGTTCTGAGCGAAGCTGTTCAGAGGGAAGAGAGTGCTGAATAATCCGACAAAAGCGAGAAAGGATATTTTCATCAAATCATTTTCCTTTTTCATGAAATTAAAAATATGAGAATATGTTTTGTTTATCAATAATTTATATTCTCAAAAATAATTGAATATTCGGTATATTTTTTCCGATGAGGCGATCGATCATACGATCGTTAAAAATATTTTTCTTCATTTGGAAGAGCGTATGACAACAGGAGGGTCATCGTAGAGATTTATCTCCTTTTTCAATGGCGGCAGAAGGGATGCATGAACTTCTTTCGGTAATGTGCGACGAATCCGGTTCAAAACAAAATTATGATAGTTCTTTTCTATGTAACAAGATATTTATGAAATAGCTTGGAGTTGTAACCCCAAAGCCGTGGCGGCGCCAAAAAGACCGGGCTCGGGATAGGAAATCATTTTAACAGGAACGGTTTTCATGAGTGATTCGAAACGTCCTTTTTCAGAGAAACGTTTTGCGAAAGATGAGTGTGGAAGAACTGATTCCAGTCGTTTCCCGAGACCTCCGGCAATGACAACGCCGGAGGCACCGTGAGCCAAAGCCATATCACCCGAAAAACCGCCAAGCATCATGCAGAAGCGGTCCATTGCTTCAATGGTTTCTTCTGAAGATCCGGAAAGAGCCTGTGTCCACAATTCCTTATCAGTCATGATCTGTTCAGGTAGGTTTTTGTTCTTGCAGATGAGGGCATGGATCGGGATGATCCCCGGCCCTGAAATGATACGTTCGACAGAGACGCGACCATGTACGGAGCGCAGTGTTTGCAGCAATTGATCTTCAAACATGTCGAGTGGAGGGAAGGCTATATGTCCGCCTTCGGCGCCGGAGATGAAAGATTTGCCGTTTCGGCGCAGGATTGATGCTGTGCCTAATCCTGTTCCGGGGCCGATGACAATGATTGTACCTTCGTCCGGCAAGTCATGATCAGGGCCACAGAGATGTGGCAGACATGATGTTTCAAGGGCATTGGTGGCATAGGCTATGGCTTCAAAATCATTGATCAGACGAAAGCTGCTGATGCCGAGTTCCCTGGGAAGGTTTTTCGGGATGATGACCCATGGACTATTGGCCATCCTGAGAATGTCGCCCTGTATGGGGCAGGGAAGGGCCAGTCCTGCCTTTTTGGGAAGAGGTTTTCCGATATGTTCGGCAAATGTTTCCCATGCTGATTGAAGGGAAGGATAATTTTTGACGGGAAGAGTCAGGGGAGATGTCAATGACTGAACACTGCCGTTGTCAGACAGCTCCGCCAAGGCAAAACGTGCGTTTGTGCCGCCGATATCCGCGCAGACGATCTGTTCAGTCATGATAATTACCTCATCATTGTGTTCAGCAGGCAAATTTCGGTCAGTTATCGCGTGGTTTCTGATCTGAATGCATGTTTTTCATGATCAGCTCTCTGATGAATCTGGGCAGGATCATTGCCAGAATACGCAAAAAACGGAAGGGCCATGGGAAAATATAAACAGGTCTTCTTTTCCGGACAGTTTCGACAATCAGTCCTGCAGCGGCTTCGGCGGTCATAAGGAAGGGGCGCGGACCTGTCAGGCGGCGAGACATGTCGGTGTCGATGAAGGCGGGTGCGATATAGCTGACATAGACATGGAAGGGTTTGAGGGCGATCCGGGCACTTTCGGCAAAGCGCGCCAGTCCGGCTTTTGATCCGCAATATCCGGCGGAAAATGGAAGATCATGATAGGCGGCGACGGAGCCGACGAGCGCAATAGTTCCTCCTCCGCGGGCAACCATCCGTTCAGCGGCAGCCATTGCCATGGATGAGGGTGTGGTGAAATTGACCAGACCATTGAGCAGAACGGTTTCCGCCGGTTCCGTGATCTGGTCGCCGCGCCGGATGTCGGAAACACCAGCATTCAGAATAAGCAGGTCTATGGGATTTTGATCATCATCATCACGTAGCGCCGCTATTGCTTCCTTGGGATTCGTGAGATCCGGTGTGCGGGTCAAAACCGTTGCGCCTGCTTTGCGGCAGTTCTCTGCGGTTTGATTGAGGCGTTCTGCGTTGCGTCCCCACAGGATGAGGGTTGTTTCAGGCGCAGCATAAAGCCGGGCAAGTTCCGAACCAAGGCCACCGGAAGCGCCGGTGATGAGAATGGTGCGAAAAAAACAGGAAGACATCAGTAAAAAAACCTTGGTTGGATATGTTTTCTGGTCGAGATTTCTTAATCGTAAAAGTTGACACATTATCTTTGAAGCATTTTTGTGCCATCAGATGGAGAATGTTGGTCAGTGGCTCCTTTATGACGGGGGGTGTCTGGGATTTATATGTGGGTAAACAGGGTTGAATATGTTGGATCGAGCAGATTTTATGATTGCTCCTGTGTCTGGTGTGGCACAGATGAAGATATTTATTGCACTCCCACGTCAGCTCTATGCAGGTATGCCGGGATGGGTGGCTCCTCTGGATATTCAGCAGCGAGACGTATTCGACAGAAAGCGTAGTGCCTTTTTTGATCATGGCCGGGCAGAATATTTTCTGGCTTGGAGGAATGGTCGGGCCATCGGACGGATCTCCGCGCAGGTTGAAGATCTTCTGGAGGGCAGGGAGCAGGTTCCAACCGGATATTTTGGTGCTCTTGACGCCGTGGAGCCAGAGGTTGTCAAGGCTCTGCTCAAGGCAGCTGAAGAGTGGCTGCGTGAGCGTGGGATGGAGCGGATGCTTGGACCGTGCGCCCTGAACACCAATGGCGAATATGGTCTGATGATCGATGGCCAGATGGTCCGCCAGATGGTTGCTATGCCCTGGCATCCGGCGGAATTGTCTGCCGCGATTGAAGACGCGGGCATGACAAAAGCGATGGATCTTCTGTCATACACGATGGAAGTGGGGCCAGAGGCTGAAGCAGCGCATATCATGCCCCGAGGGCTTGTGCTGGGTGAAGGACGTCTGGGAGATCTGAGTGTCAGAGGTCTGGACAGGAAAAACATTGTTCGTGACGGGCAGATTCTGCGTCAGCTTTATAACGAGACCTGGGAGGGAACCTGGGGGTTCGTGCCGATTACGGAGCGTGAGATCTCTACGCTGATTACGGAGCTGAAGCCCTTCTTGCGTGATGAGCATCTGGTTCTGGTGGAGAAGGAGGGGCAGCCTGTAGCCATCGCTCTGGTCTTGCCAAATCTTTTCGATGTGGTTGGTGATCTTGGGGGCGCGCCATCGCTGGCTGGATGGGCAAAATTGGGATGGCGCATTTTGCGTCATAAATTCACGTCTGCGCGAGTTGTCCTTCTGGGCGTGAGTCTGTCGGTGAAGGGAACGGCTTTGGGCGCGATGCTGCCAGCCCTTCTTATTTCTGAACTGATGAAGCGTGGACGCACATTGCCTTACAAGCATATCGAGCTTGGCTGGGTACTTGAAACGAATACACCGATGCGCAGTTTGATTGAGCGGATTGTTCCTGAACCGGACAAGCGTCATCGTGTTTATGAGAAAAATATAAAGTCCTGATGATTGTTTTTGGTCTTTTGAGGGTCTGAAAAATGTTGGATGCGAGAAATTTCTGGTATCTCCGTCATGGTGAAACTGATTGGAACCGTCAGGGGTTATCGCAAGGAAGAACCGATATTGCCTTGAATGAAACGGGTAAAAAACAGGCGCATGTAGCTGGAAAAATCCTGCAGGATCGTGCGGAAAGCATAATGCCGATTGTGCGTATAGTCTCGTCGCCGCTCGGGCGCGCCCTGACCACAGCGCAGGTTGTGGCGTCATATATTTCTTCGTCTGACCGCAGGGTTGAGGTGACCGTCGACCCCGATTTACAGGAAGTCTGCTTTGGGGAGCAGGAAGGTTGCCCAATGGGTGACTGGTATGACAGCTGGATTGCCGGAGATTTTACGCCCAAAGGGGCAGAAACCTTTTCCGAACTGATGCAGCGTGCTGTTGCTGCGGTGAACCGTGCGACAGAGGGAGAGGGGGCTGTTCTGATTGTTGCACATGGTGCGTTATTCAGGGCGTTACGTGCAGCGATGAAATTGCCGGCGAATGTCCGATTACCCAATGCAGTGCCGTTGGTGGTGGAAGCCCCACTCAATGAAGCCGGGTCCTGGACATTGCAGCATCTGGAGTGAAATCAGGGAGTCTCTACTCTGAGCGGATTGTCACTGTGGTTTGAGTCTATAGCTGGATATCCGCAGGCGATGCGTGGTTTCTCGGTGTGCTTTCTTTCTCGATAAAGCAGATAATACTTGCATTCTGCTCAGGAAGGTCCACAGTGAGAGAGAAATCTGTCGTTCAGACAGGTGAATATGTTCTCAGGGCGGGGTGAAATTCCCCACCGGCGGTAAGCGGACAATGATCCGTAAGCCCGCGAGCGCCTGCCGTTGGCAGGGTCAGCAGATCCGGTGAGAATCCGGGGCCGACGGTATAGTCCGGATGCAAGAGAACAACAGGACGCGGGTCTGTATCTTCTTTTCGGAAGATGCGGGCAAGTGTGTCTGTAGAAAACGCCCTGTGATGCATGTTCTGGTTTTTTGCATGGCGGGCGGAGAAATGATTTCTGCTGAACAGCATATGAACATTTCGATCAGGGCGGCTTTCAAAGCAGCTCTGGCTGAGGCATGTCGTTTTGCTGGTGCGACCGCACCCAATCCTCCGGTTGGATGCGCACTTCTTGATGAATATGGCAAGATCCTTACAGTGGCTGCCCATCATCGTGCCGGAACGATGCATGCCGAGGCGCGGGCTCTGGCGCAGGCGGAAACTCTGGGTCTGACGGCGCAGATTGCCACAGCTGTTGTTACATTGGAGCCATGCAATCATGCAGGGCGGACCCCGGCCTGCTCCGAAGCTCTGCTCAGAACGCCAGTGCAGACAATATGGATTGGCGCAGCTGATCCCAATCCGCATGTTGCAGGTGGCGGCGCGGCACGTCTGCTGACTGCAGGCCGATCCGTATTCTGGCTGGCAGATGCGGGTCGGGAGAGTGGCGATCTGTTGGCCGCATGTCAGGGACTGATCGCACCCTTTGTGAAACAGGCGACGACGGGGCGGGCGTGGCTGACAGTCAAGCAGGCTCTGGATGCTTCGGGTTTGATGGTGCCTCCGCCGGGTCGTTCAACATTTACCTCCCCCGAAGCCCTGACGCTGGCGCATCGTTTGCGTCGGGCGACAGATGCGATTGTGACAGCCACCGGGACGGTGCAGGCAGATATGCCGGGGCTGGATGTTCGCCGGGTTGCCGATCATGAGGAACGGGCGCGTCGTCTTCTGATTGTCTGCGGGCAGGAAGAGCATATGCCGATGGCATGGCGTGACCGGATCGAACAGAAATTCGATCTGCGTTTCTGTGCTGATGTCAGGGATGTTCCACACATGGTCGCGGAAGCAGGCGGGCTGTGGGCGTTGGTCGAAGCCGGGCCACGTCTGCTTTCTGCGTTACGGGCCAATAATGTCTGGGATGATTGGCTGACGATTTCTGTTGGGAGTGATGGACATGAGCGCATGTCGGTGGAAAGCCGCCATGCTGTGTCTCCGCTTTCGCTTTTTTTACCGGAAGCGCGAGGCGTGACCGGTGTTCCTGTAGAGGATAGTGCATGTTTTCCGGTATCATAGAGCATCTGGGAACGGTCATTACGGTCCAGCCGGGGAATGAATCCTGCGAACTGGTGATCGGGACCGGAATCACGGATGCTGTTCTCGGTGAGAGCATCGCGGTCAATGGCGTTTGTCTGACTGTGACAGAGATGCGTGGCGATGAGCTCCGTTTTTTTGTGAGCCATGAGACACTTGAGCGGACAGCTCTTGGGCGTCTGCGTTCAGGGGCGCGTGTCAATCTGGAACGTGCGGTGACACCTTCGACACGTCTTTCCGGACATATCGTTCAGGGACATGTGGATGATACGGCCCTGTTCGTCTCATCTGATGATGTCGGTGCGGCCCGGACGCTGCTGTTTGCCGTGCCGCAGGGACTGCGCCGTTACATGGTGGAAAAAGGGTCCATCACGTTGGATGGCATCAGCCTGACGATCAATGCTTTGGGGGAAACGGATGATGCGGGTCGCTTCACTGTTTCCGTGATGATTATTCCGCACACATGGACGCACACAACGCTGGGCACGCTCCAGCCTGGTGAGCCCGTTAATGTGGAAGTTGATGTAATTGCGAAATATGTGGAGAGCCTGTGTCTGACACGCTGAAAAAAGGTCTGTCGCCGCGATTGGCGTCTGCCGTCGCCGCGATCCGTGCTGGACGCATGGTTGTCATGGTTGATGATGAAGACAGGGAGAATGAAGGCGACCTTGTGATGGCTGCGGAATTCATGACGCCTGAGGCGATGAATTTCATGGTGACGCATGGTCGAGGTCTGGTCTGCCTGCCATTGACGCCGGAACGTGTGGAGCAGTTGGGGCTGTCCATGATGGTGGCGGAAAATACGGCGCCACGGAATACAGCTTTCACAGTGTCGATCGAGGCTGCTGAGGGGGTGACAACCGGTATTTCCGCGCATGATCGTGCCCGGACTGTTCTGGCCGCAGTGGCGCAAGATGCTTCGCCGTCTGATCTGGTTTCGCCCGGACATATATTCCCGTTGCGTGCCGTTCCCGGAGGCGTGTTGGCGCGTGACGGACATACGGAAGGCTCCATCGACATTGCGCGTCTGGCAGGTTGTGCGCCAGCAGCGGTGATCTGCGAGATCATGAGCGCGGATGGGACGATGGCGCGCCGCCCGGAACTGGAGACATTCTGCGCAACGCACGATATGCCTCTGGTTTCGATCGCGGAGCTGCGTGAATGGATTGCGGAGCATGGTCTGGATGAGATTGAGACATCTGCTCCAGTCGTTGATGAAGCGATCGGCACCCTGACTGTTGAAGTTGCGCGGGCGGCGCTGCCCAGTGTCTATGGCGGGGAAGGACTGATTGTCCATGCGTTCCGTGATGACGCAGGTGTTGAGCATGTCGCATTGGTGAAAGGCGATCCTTCCAAGGGAGTGCCTGTCGTGCGTCTGCATTCGGAATGTCTGACGGGTGATGTTCTTGGATCGTTGCGGTGTGACTGCGGCCCGCAGCTGCATGCAGCGTTGGAAATGTTGCGCGACGCAGAAAATGGCGTTCTGGTCTATCTGCGTGGTCATGAAGGACGAGGGATTGGATTGGGGAACAAGATCCGATCCTATGCGCTGCAGGATCGGGGGCTGGATACCGTTGATGCCAATCATCACCTTGGCTTTTCGACAGATGAACGGGATTGGGCTGCTGCTGCTGCAATCCTTTATGATCTGGGCGTGAAGGAACTCGATCTTGTCACGAATAATCCTGACAAGGTCGAGGCATTGAGCAGTCGCGGCTTTATTGTCCGGCGCAGGGTGGAAGTTGATATTCCTCCCAATCCATTCAACCGGGCTTATCTGAAAACCAAGCGTCTCCGTTTGGGACATATGTTGCGGGCAGAGGAGGTTACGGCGCAGTCGTGACCGCTTTGACCATCTTTTTGAAATATTTTTATTGAGTTGAGGGTTTTATGGGAACACAGCTTCCTGCTTCAGGTCCGGATCTGACGCTTTCTCCATCACCACGCATTGCGCTGGTTGTCAGTCGTTTCAACGAAGAAATTACGGGCGGTCTTCGTCGGGGTGCCATTGAATGGCTTGGCGAGCATGGCGTGACGATTGAGGAGAAGGATTACTATCCTGCCCCTGGAGCCTATGAACTGCCGGTTCTGGCGCAGGCTCTGGCGAAGAGCGGGCATTATGAAGGTGTGATCTGCCTGGGCTGCGTGATCAAGGGAGATACTGCTCATTTCGAATTCATCAGCCTTGGCGCTGCGACAGGACTGATGCAGGCCTCCCTGAAAACGGAAACTCCGATCGCTTTTGGAATTTTAACGACTTACACGGAAGAGCAGGCAGTGCTGCGTTCTCGTGATGATGCACATAATAAGGGACGTGAAGCCGCGGCTGCCTGCGTCGAAACCATTGGTCTGCTGCGCCGTATTCGCGGTTAATTCCGATGACGCTGAAATATCTGAAATGAAGGGCAATCTGGGTCTGTCGCGATAATTCCCACGAGATGAATGAGAGAGGCTCAGGCAGTCGTCGGCATGCCTGAGCCTTCCAAGCTCTTAGTTGACTAGACCGCTGTGGGTCTGCACGTCGGAATCAGACAGCATGTGATGCCAGACAACACCGTCCTTGAAAATGATGTTAAGGGTCTTGGCCTTACCATGCTGACCTTGAACGAATGCGCCATAATACGGGATGAAATTTGTACCATTTGCTTTCGTTTTCACGAACTCGTATTTCCAGATTTCGTGGCCACTATCCGTGAAGCTGGTATTCAGCGGATCGCCATAGGCCGCCTTAACCTGTTCTTTCGTTGTCACACCATCCTGGATTTTCTGATCAACACTTTCGGTTGTTTCGTTCTTGATCGAGACATTGCCTGAAGATGCACATGCGGTGATAGTCAGGAGAACAGCTAGGCATCCGGTTGTCGCAATTTTTTTTCATCAATTCAAATTCCCTGTATAAACAATGCATTAATCGATCTGGTGCGTATATACATGTAGGCACCAGCACAATGCGTGCCTTCAGTCGCAAAAAAATCTTTTTTAATCAATGGTGTTATTGCTTGGTTGTGTCGTCAGTTAATTCAGGTGATGGCGGAGACAAGTTGTATTGCTGCAAGGAATGTTGATTGGAGCTTGCTGTAGCATATCTCTACACTCGCGAATTTCTTTAGTCTGGCGAAGAAGAGCTCAAAGACGTTTTTATTTTTGTAGAACTGGAAAGTGATTTTTTGTGGGTGAACCTTAACGTCACGCCGTAGTCCATATGCCGTCCAGTGTTTCATAAAAATCAGATATTACAAGATCTGGAATTTCATCAGTGGCATAACTATTTATAATGAAGATCTGATTCTACTCAGCCTGTCACGATCCATGATCACCGTTCTCTGTGAAGAATTTGATTGGGGAACGGGACTATATGATGGAGATACAAATGAACGATACCGCACACTTCATTGTCGAAGGCATGTCCTGTGGTGGATGTGTCAGCAAGCTGAAAAGCGCTTTGGAGGCAGTTCCGGGTGTATCTGAAGCTGATATCGTTCTCGACGGTGGAAAGGTCACTGTAACCTACGATTCCGCCGTTCTAAAACCTGCCGCGATCACAGACACCATTGAAGATACTGGGTTTGATGTCGTTTCCTGACATTGCGTAAAATATCTTTCTGCGTTTTTGCTTCCGCCCCTGCATGCAGGAATTCTGAATGATCATTTCCCTTATGCCCCATGGGGGTATATAGAGGGGGCTGTGATGGCTCCTGGGAGTCATTTTCACAGTCTCGATGGAGGTTTTGTTCGGTGTCGGTCCGTGTGAGAAAATGGGCTGGTGGTTTTCTGGCTTGCCTGCTTGTGCTGGTCGGACTGCTTTCCTTTGTCTCACCGGCTACTGCCATGATCATGCAGTCATCTGACAAGGCTTCAATGTCGATGGAGCATTGTTGTCCCTCCGGTCTCCACGCTGCTGACGCGCAGCTTGATAAATCCTGTAATATTGGCACGAAATCAGTGAAGCATCATGAGATGCCCTGCTGCCATGTTTCCGCGATAACATCTGTTCTTGCCATCATGAATGATGGTGTACCGGATATGGTGCCTGTTTATACAAGCTCTGCTTTTGCGCAGATACATGGTGATATCATTATCGGACGTGCCTCCGGGCCTCTTTTGCGTCCGCCGAAAAACGGGATGTTCGCTACAGACATGTAGTCGGACCGTGTTCCGGAATCGTTCGGAACGAATCTCCGTAATTTTATCAAGATGAAAAATCATGCAGTCATATTCTGCGAGGATATCTGTGCCTCGCCGCCGCTTCATTGCGGGGCTTGGCGCGTGTGGTGTTCTGGGGGCCTCTTCTGGCTCTGCCCGGACGATACCGTCGGGCCTGCCGATGGTGGGAGGAACAGGAATTCCTCCGGCACATTCCCGCTCTGACTGGGATCTTCTGGTCGGGCGACGCAAGATCACGATTGACGGGAAAACGCTTGCTGCTCCCTGTGTTGATGGGAGCGTTCCCGGACCTATCCTGCGGTGGAAGCAGGGTGACATCGTGACGGTGAATGTCAGGAATACATTGAAAGAACCCACTTCCATCCATTGGCATGGACTCCGTGTGCCTGCCGATATGGATGGGGTTCCGGGCCTGAGTTTCGCAGGGATTCCAGCCGGTGAGACTTTCACCTATCGCTTCCGGATCCATCAGAGCGGGACATACTGGTATCATAGCCATTCCGGTAGCCAGGAAGTTCAGGGACTTTCCGGAGCGCTTGTTATTGATCCTGCACATCAGGATCCTAATCCCTGTGACAGGGATTATGTGATCTTCCTGTCGGAATGGACGGATGTAGATCCGGAAGACATCGTCAGCAATCTCAAGATGCAGGATGATTATTATGTTTTTCGGCAGCGGACTCTGGCTTCTCTTCCTCGCGAAGCCAGAGCGCAGGGAGGGCTTGTTGCAGCCTTGAAAAATCGTCTCGCATGGTCCGGGATGAATATGGCTGCGACCGATATCGCCGATGTTTCGGGAATTATTTACACCTACACGCTCAATGGTCATGCGCCGGATATGAACTGGACAGGGCTCTTTCGTCCAGGAGAACGGGTGCGTCTGCGTTTCATCAATGGTTCGTCAATGACGTTCTTTGATGTCCGTATTCCCGGTCTGGAAATGCTGGTTGTGCAGGCTGACGGCAATGATGTTGAGCCCGTGCCAGTTGATGAATTCCGGATCGGTGTTGCTGAGACTTACGATGTTATTGTCCAGCCTCGGGAGGATCGTGCCTATGCTATTTTTGCCCAGAGCGAGGATCGTACGGGCTATGCACGCGGAACCCTGACATCCCGGGAAGATATGGTGGCGCCTGTGCCGCCGATGGATCCGCGTCCCGTGCGCACGATGGTGGATATGGGGATGGGAAACATGGTTTCCGGAGCGGGAATGAAGATGGATATGCCAAAGATGGACATGCCGGAAATGCCCATGCCGAAAGTGGATATGGCGCATATGCACATGGCCAGAATGCCCCATAAGACAATGGAAATTGATGATCCTGGTCCTCCACCGATCAATGTTGAAAACCAGAATGTTGCGCTGATGCCGATCGATCGGACGGGCAGCCCCGGGGATGGTCTGGAAAATAATGGTCGCCGTGTCCTGAATTATCGCCAGTTACGTGCGACCAGACCGGGTGCAGATCCACGCCCTCCGACCCGTGAAATCATCATGCATCTTACGGGCAATATGGAGCGTTATATCTGGGGCTTTAATGGAAGGAAATTTTCGGAATCCGGTCCGATACAGCTCAGGCTGGGTGAACGGGTGCGGTTCACTCTTATTAATGACACGATGATGGAACATCCTATTCATCTGCATGGATTATGGAGTGAACTTGAAAATGGTCAGGGTGCCTATGCTCCCTATAAGCACACGATCATTTCACAGCCGGGGTCCAAACTGAGTTATCTGGTGACGGCAGATGTTCCCGGCATGTGGGCTTTTCACTGTCACCTTATGTATCACATGCATCTCGGCATGTTCCGTACGGTTATTGTGTCATGAAGTGGTATATCATCTCGCTTATGCCGCTGATTTTCTGGGAAAGTGCTTTTGCCGCAACATCCTATCATGCAGCAGATGCACCCGACCCGCATGTTGCGTCTTATATTGACGGAATCAAGCCGGTTATGGATCACGGAACATGGTTCCATGGCATTCTGAACGAATTTGAAGGACGTTATGCGCCTTCAGGCAGCGAATTTCGCTGGGATGGGGAGGCTTGGTACGGTGGTGATTATAATCGCTTGTGGCTGAAGACGGAGGGGACGATCGATAAGGGCCGGATGAGCGATGGGGATCATGAAGCGCTCTATAGTCATGCCATATCTCGTTATTTCGATGCGCAGGCGGGAGTGCGTGTCGATCTGGATAGCGGTCCGACACGGACCTGGGGCGCCTTTGGCATTCAGGGGCTCGCGCTTTATGAATTTGAAGTGCAGGTAACGGGTTATGTCAGCGATCAGGGACGCTTTGCTGGAAAGCTTGAAGGTTCTTATGATTTTCTTCTGACGAACAGGCTGATTTTGCAGCCGCAAGCAGAATTCAATCTTCAGACGAAGTCCGACAGGGCGCGTGGTGCAGGGGCCGGACTGTCGGATGTCGATGCGGGATTGCGCCTGCGCTATGAATTCTGGAGAAAATTCGCCCCTTATATTGCGGTGACATATTCAGGTTATTTCACGCAGGCACGTCGTTTTGCACATGAACGTGACGATCCGACTGGGACTGTCCGTTTCACTTTTGGAATCAGAAGCTGGTTCTGAAATCCCTCTTTATCATAAAATCTCAGGAGTATTTTCATATGCGTAATGTTTGTCTTCTCGGACTTCTCTTCGGCTTCAGTCTGATCTCCCTGCCTGCTTTGGCTTCAGATCCCGATATGAAAAAAGAGAGCATGTCGGGTCAGGAAGCTTCTTCAGAAATGTCGATGGATGACATGAACATGGATCAGGAAATGGCCATGTGTAAAGACATTGATGAAGCCGTGAAGCATGGAAAAAAACTGACTCCTGAAATGAAGCGACACGAAAAATCCTGTCATGAAATGCAGATGGAGGAAGAAGCTGCTCCGGAGGCGACAAAAGATCGCTGATCTGCGTTTGTTCGGAAAATGCATATCTGATCGGAGGAAGAATTTTCTTTATAAATACCCATGGGGGGTATATTGAGGGATGGTTGCCGCGTTTTCTTGCAGGAGTTTTTCAATTGTCTGAAAATATTATTTTCCCGATTGAAGGTATGAGCTGCGCGGCATGTGCCTCCCGAATTGAAAAGGTTTTGAACCGCCAGAATGGGGTAAAGGCATCCGTGAGTTTTGCATCAGGCAAAGCTCAGGTCGAGCTTGATCCGTCTGGTGCCTCCATAGCGGATGTGATCGCGGCTGTCCGTAAGGCTGGCTATGATGTTTCTGAACAAAGCATCGATCTTGCGATTTCGGGCATGACGTGTGCGGCATGCGCTGCACGCGTCGAGAAAATCCTCAATAAAATGCCGATGACACATGCAGCCGTTAATTTTGCGACGGAACGGGCTCACGTCACCTTTGTTCCAGGTGTCACGGAAACTTCCGACATCATAAACCGTATTGATAAGGCTGGTTTTTCTGCCGAACAGATCAAGGATGTTTCGCATGATGATGCCATTTCAAAGCGAAATAGACTCTGGATCACGGAACGCAATCATTTCCTGCTGACGCTTCTTCTGTCCTTGCCGCTTTTTTACGAAATGGTGGCTATGTTTTCCGGATTTCTTCCGGGCTTGCCACGTTGGGCACAGTTTGCATTTGCAACACCAGTGCAATTTTACTGTGCGCGGCATCTTTATCAGCGTGCATGGAACGCCGTGCGCGGCGGTTCGGCCAATATGGATGTTCTGGTAGTGCTTGGCACCGGAATTGCTTATCTGTTCAGTGCTGCTGTTGTTCTTTTCGGTCTGGATCAGCCCGTCTATTTCGAGGCCAGTGCTTCCATTATCACACTGGTATCCCTCGGTAAGTTGATGGAACTGCGCGCCAGAAACAGGATGAGCGCGGGTGTTGAAAGCCTGCTTCGTCTTCAGCCGTCAATGGCTCATATCGAGGTTAATGGCACTGTTATCGATCGTGCTGTTGATGAAGTTCGTGAGGGTGACATCTTTGTCGTTCGTCCCGGTGAGAGCATTCCAGTTGATGGTATCGTTCTTGAGGGAAGTTCGGATATTGATGAGTCCATGCTCACAGGAGAAAGCATTCCCGTCTTTCGGGAGGTTGGCGGGGCAATCATTGGCGGCACACTGAATGCGAATGGCGTGTTGAAGGCGCGTGCGACGGGTGTTGGCTCCACGACGGTTCTGGCGCAGATCGTAAAGATGGTTGAACAGGCGCAGGGTTCAAAAGCTGCGGTGCAACGTCTTGCGGACAAGGTTTCCGGTGTATTTGTCCCAGTGGTGGTGGGGGGGGCGATCCTGACTTTTCTTCTGGGATGGCTGATCACGGGTTCTGTTACCTGGAGTCTGGTTTCAGCCGTCTCCGTGCTTGTCATCGCCTGTCCATGCTCCCTTGGTCTTGCGACACCAACGGCGATCATGGTCGGAACAGGGCGGGGAGCGCATGAGGGTATTCTCTTCCGTAATGCGGATGCGCTGGAACATGCCCGACAATTAACGACGATCATCATGGACAAGACCGGAACGCTGACGCAAGGCCGTCCTGTGGTGACCGAAGCACATGTTGCGACGGGGCAAAACGAAGATCGGCTTCTCGAAGTGGCTTATGGTCTTGAAAAAAACTCCGAACATCCTCTGGCCCATGCTGTTGTGGACTATGCAACCGGGCAAGGCATTGCGCCTGCGACATTGACGGATTTTCGTGCTGTACCCGGACGTGGGGTGGAGGCGCATACGGAAGGACTTGTGGCGCGACTTGGGTCGCCACGCTTTCTTGAAGAAGCAGGCATATCGGTAGACACCAATCTTGTGGAACGACTTGAAGGGCAGGGAGGAACCGTCATTGTCGTTTCTCTGGGAGATGCTTTTCTGGGATGTTTCTCGCTTGTTGATCAGTTAAGGCCAGATGCGGCATCAACCGTGGCGAAACTCCGCAAATCCGGTATTCGCGTGGTGATGCTGACAGGAGACAATCAGCGGGTTGCGGAAGCTGTGGCGCGGCAGGTCGGAGTTGACGATTTTGTTGCTGGAATGCTTCCGCAGAACAAGGCTGAGGCAATCACGAAATATCGTGATTCTGGTGCTATTGTGGGCATGGTGGGGGATGGCATCAATGATGCCCCTGCATTGGCTGCGGCTGATGTGAGTTTTGCCATTGGCGCCGGCTCGGCCATTGCCGTCGATACAGCTGATGTGGTGCTGATGCGCAGCGAGCTTGCCAGTGTTCCGGCGGCGATTTCCCTTTCACATGCGACGATCAGAAAAATCCGCCAGAATCTGTTTTTTGCTTTTGTCTACAACGTTTGCGGTTTGCCTCTGGCTGCATTTGGAATGCTGAATCCGATTATAGCCGGCGCAGCGATGGCGATGAGTTCGGTATCTGTTGTCAGCAATTCCCTGCTGCTCAATCGTTGGAAGCCTTAAAAGTGATATGATTGCTGTGTAGAAGATCAGATGTTAAATCACAGCTTTTGAAAGAGGAAATGTTAAAAAATGCCTGCGCGGACTCAAAAACCTGTTTCAAAGCCGTGTGGTGCGTGCAGTGATGAAGTGCCTTCTCCTCAGGTCAGGCAGCCTCGGAAAAAGGCTCTTGTTAATCGTGTTCGTCGCATCGAAGGACAGGTTGGCGGGATCATGCAGATGATAGAATCTGACAGATATTGTGTTGATATTCTGACGCAGATTTCCGCCGTTAAATCAGCGTTGGATGGTGTAGCTGTCGAAATTCTTTCTTCGCATACGAGCGGTTGTGTTCGTGATGCTATTGAGGAAGATGGAGGAGCTGAAAAAATTTCAGAGCTTATGGGCATTGTTCGCAAGCTGATGCGATAGGCAGAGGAAACTCACGCAGGATGTGCAGGGGTTTTCTTGAGTGATATTTTTTATAAATATCACTCGGTGTGAAATAATATTTTGAAAATATTCAGGTTTGGGAAGCTGTTATTAAATTTTCAGCATCAGGTTCCCTGATCCAGCGCCAACTACCCGGCTGTTGACGATTTCCGGCACGTGAAAGCTCTCTGTGAATAACGGCGATAGGCCATTTATCATGTCCTGTTCCTGTTTTGTCGGAAGAAGACAGGCGGCGTGCAAGGGCCTCAACCAGCGTTACAGATCTGTGGCGTCCACCTGAGCAGCCAATGGCGATAGTTGCATATTTTTTCCCTTCCCGGACAAACCGGGGCAGGACGAGACCAAGCATCCCGAATATATCTGACAGGAACATGTCATAATCCGGATCAGCGGCGACGAAATCTGCAACGCTCTGATCCAGGCCGGTCAAAGGGGCCAGTTCCGGGTCGTAGTAGGGATTGCGCAGGAAGCGGGCGTCAAACACCATATCAGCTTCTCGCGGCAGGCCGGAAGGATAGGCAAATGACATCAGCACCACGGTCAGGCCTTCGGCTGGGCTGTGATTCCATGCGCCGAAACGTGTTTCGATAAGGCGGCGAAGTTCGGGGGCTGTGAGGTCGGACGTATCGACAACAAGATCTGCGGCTGTGCGAAGGGGGGCCGTCAGTGTTTTTTCGGCTTCTATTCCTTCCTTGACGCTTCCATGCGGTGCCAGCGGGTGACGTCGGCGCGTCGCGGTATAGCGTCGGAGCAATATGGATTCATCGGCTGTGGCATAGAGCAGTTCGACATGAAGGTGTGTCGACTGTTTGAGCTGTGCAAGCGCGTCGAGGACTGTTTCTGCGTTGAATCCACGTGTGCGGGAATCAATCCCGATTGTGATGGGACGGTTGGCACAGGCGATGATGTCGTTGAGCGTTTCCAGGGGCGGATTGTCGATCACTTCCTGACCCAGATCCTCCAGAATGTGAAGAATCGACGATTTCCCGGCGCCAGACAGTCCGGTGACGATCAGAACAGGATGCTGGTTGCTCAGGGAAAGATCAGTTTGGGTGATCACCGTTCACCTCGGCAGGAAACTCGTTCCGTTCTTGTCGGACCGGGGAATTTTGGATTTCAGAAAAAATCAGGGGATTCGACATTACGAAGAAGGGAATAAGATGGTCAATCACTCTCTCCACGCATCTGCCATTTGCTATGGAAATGGCGCTTCTGTTGGTTGTGCTGAATGGCTGGAACGTTCAGCGCCCGGAGAGTCATCTTCTGTTTTTCAGAAGGTGAAATAAACGTGAGTGAAACGCATTTTGCGGGCTGACCACGAAGGGCAGGAGCGATAGAAAATATGGCATGGAGATCAACAGTATAGCAGGTCGTAGAGTGTCTGTTTCCGAACAAAATCCTGCGATACAGTCATCAGAAGATATGATTGCCCATTTGCAGGGCAGATTGGCTGCGATGGAAGCCAGCACAACATGGCGAATGGGACATCCCCTGCGCCTGTTTCTGGGGCGTGCGCCCGGTCTGGCGCGTATTCTGCGTCTGTCTCTCAAGGGAGTGTGGTGGACAGTGACGGGGCAGTTCCCGACACGATTTCGCCTGTGGAAACAGACGCGGGCGGCGAAAAATCTGCGGCTGCATCCCGCCTCTCTCCCGGATGCCGTTTCTGGAACCGGACCAGCATCCGTGTTGCAAGATGAAGCGCACCAGAAGCAGAGCGTGAATATTTCCAGTCTGCACTTCCCGCGTGAGGCATGGCCTGAAATCAGTATCATCGTGCCGGTTTATGGCCAGATTGATATTACCTTGCGTTGTCTGGCGTCGATCTGCGCCTTTCCTCCGAAACGCCCCTATGAGGTGATAGTCGCAGAAGATGCATCCGGAGATCCGGATGTCGAGATTTTGCGGCGTATTCCCGGTCTTGTCCTGATTGAACGGACGGAGAATCTCGGGTTTCTCAGAAACGTGAATGATGCGGCAGCAATAGCTTCAGGTCGGTGGCTGTATCTTCTCAATAACGATACGGAAGTCACGTCTGGCGCGATCGAATCTCTGGCGGCCCTTCTGGAGAGCGATCCAACGATTGGTCTGACTGGATCGAAACTGATCTGGCCTGATGGGTGTCTGCAGGAAGCCGGCGGGATCATGTGGAACGATGCTTCCGGCTGGAATTTCGGGCGAGGAGATGATCCGGATCGCGCGCTTTATCGCTGGCGTCGCGAGGTTGATTATATTTCCGGCGCATCAATCATGCTGGAACGCGTATTTTTTGTTGCTTCCGGTGGTTTTGATGAACGCTATGCACCGGCTTATTACGAAGATACTGATCTGGCATTTCGGGTTCGGGCATCTGGCAAGCGTGTGGTTCTGGAGCCTGCTTCGGTTGTTGTGCATCACGAAGGCGTGTCTCACGGGACTGATGAAACGCAGGGGATCAAAGTATTTCAGGCCAGAAATCGTGAAAGAATGCTGGAACGCTGGGGCGGAATTCTTCATCAGCAGCATTATCCTTCCGGGCGGCATGTGCTGCGGGCATCAGCGCGGGGAAGGGATCGGCGAACGATCCTGATCGTTGACCACTATATCCCGGAGCCTGATCGTGACGCTGGATCAAGGGCGACGCTGGGTGTTTTGAAGTCTTTGGTGGAAGCTGGTTGGCTCGTAAAATTCTGGCCGGAAAATCGCGCCAGAACAGCATGGACATCACTGCTGGAAAATATGGGGATCGAATGTCTGGACAGTTCGTGTCCTCAGTCCTTCCCGGAATGGCTGACGATTCATGGCATGGACCTGGATCACATCATGATCATGCGTCCGACAGTGGCCCAGAAGATCATGTCGTTTCTGGATATGGGAGGGGGCACATTCCTCTCGTTTTATGGTCATGACATTCATCATTTACGGATGATGAGAGAAGCTGAACTGACGGGAGATGAAGGTATCAGGACGCAGGCTATTGCGATGCAGCGTCTTGAAACCCGTCTTTGGCGGCAGTTTGACGCTGTGATCTATCTTTCTGAAGAAGAGAGAGATTATGTCAGGCGCCATGTTTCCTGTGCGCCTGCCCATGCTGTGATCCCTTACAGGTTTGACGTGCCTGCGAAGGAAAGAAAACCCACGCCGAACAGAACGATTCTCTTTGTCGGCGGCTTTGCTCATCCACCGAACATTGATGCAGCGCTCTGGTTGGCGCAGATCATTCTGCCGCTTGTTCGGGAGAAAATTCCGGATGTGAAGCTTGTGCTCGCGGGATCGAATCCTGCGCCTGAAGTGCGTTCTCTGGCTGGCGCGGATGTGCGGGTCACGGGTTCAATTCCGGATGAGGAACTGGAGCGATTGTATGATCATGCACGCGTGGCGGTGGTGCCATTGCGGTTTGGTGCCGGTGTGAAGGGCAAAGTGATCGAGGCGCTCTATCGTGGTGTTCCGGTTGTGACGACTGCTGTTGGGGGGGAAGGTATTCCCGGAATTGGGAATGTCGCCATCATTCGGGATACGGATGTTGAAATAGCTGAGGCTTTGAAAAATCTGCTGCTCGATGACGCGTTATGGTCTCGATGCTCCAGCGAAGGTCAGGGCCTGGTGATGCGTGAATATATGGCCGAACAGCATCAGGCATCTCTGCTCAAGGCTCTGGGAGAAGTGCCGGCATAAGTGGGCGTATAAAAAAACGCCGGTCGAGCCGGCGTTTTCTTGATCGTAGTCTGTTGATAATGGCTCAGCGAGGAGCGAGAACCATCACCATCTGACGATTTTCAAGGCGCGGCATCTGCTCGACTTTCGCGGCCTCGTCCATTTCGGTACGAATACGTTCCAGAACCTTGATACCCAGATCCTGATGGGCCATTTCACGGCCACGGAAGCGCAAGGTCACTTTCACCTTGTCGCCTTCGCCAATGAAGGTTTTCATGGCGCGCATCTTAACCTGGTAGTCATTTTCGTCGATATTTGGACGAACCTTGACTTCCTTGATCTCGATAACCTTCTGCTTCTTGCGTGCTTCGTTACGTTTTTTCTGCTGTTCGTATTTGAACTTGCCGTAATCGAGAATCTTGCAGACGGGTGGCTCTGCGTTCGGGCTGATCTCAAGAAGATCAAGGCCAACACCGTAGGCGCGCGCAAGTGCTTCACGCATCGGAAGGACGCCCACCATTTCGCCATCCTGATCAATCAGGCGGACCTGGGGAACGCGAATTTCTTCGTTGACGCGGGGCCCCTCACGACTGGGCGGGGCGGGAAGCGGTGGTCTGGCTATGGTCAGCTCCTGTTGTAGCTTCAAAAAAGAAAAGACGATGCAGCGTTTGGAACGGCTCCGCCTTCAGGCTGGGCAATCTGTGCAAAAACGGCACAAAAATCAAGCGTGCGGACACATATATGGTGTTTGTCCGATATGCTTCTGGTGCGGAGATGCCCGGGTCAGACACAACGAACGACCCGGGCGGAAGTTTCAGTGCTCCAGAAGATCGGGGGGAGTTGCTTCCAGCTTGAGGGCTGAGACAGCAGCATCAAGCGAAAGCACTTCCTGCGTCGCACCACCAAGGCGTCGTAGCGCGACAGTGCGTTCCTCGGCTTCCCGACGACCAACGACCAGAATCAGCGGGACTCGGGCGAGAGAGTGTTCGCGGATCTTGGCGTTGATTTTTTCGTTGCGTGTATCGGCTTCTGCATGGAGTCCAGCTTTACGGAGTGCTGCTACGACCTCTTCGGCATAGGCCCCGGCATCGCTGACGATTGAAGCAACAACGACCTGCACAGGCGCCAGCCAAAGCGGGAATTTGCCGGCATGCTGTTCAATCAGGATGCCGATAAAGCGCTCGAAAGAGCCAAGAATCGCGCGATGCAGCATGACTGGACGATGGCGGGCACTGTCTTCACCGATATAGCTCGCATCAAGGCGCTCCGGCAGAACCAGATCGACCTGCAATGTTCCGCACTGCCAGTCACGGCCAATGGCATCACGAAGGACGAACTCCAGTTTCGGCCCATAGAATGCGCCTTCGCCGGGGTTATATTCATAAGTGACACCAGCCGTTTCACAGGCGGTTTTCAATGACTGCTCGGCTTTGTCCCAGATTTCGTCCGAGCCGGCCCGGGCTTCAGGACGATCCGCGAACTTGACGCGGAAATCCGAGAATCCGAGGTCGCGATAGACCGCGGAAAGCATTTCCACGAAGAGAACGGTTTCGTCCGCGATCTGATCTTCCGTGCAGAAGACGTGCGCATCATCCTGGGTGAAGCCACGAACACGCATGATACCGTGCAGGGCGCCTGAGGGTTCATAACGATGGCAGGCACCGAATTCGGCCATGCGCAAGGGAAGCTCACGATAGGACCGAAGGCCATGTCGGAAAATCTGGACATGGCAGGGGCAGTTCATAGGCTTGAGGGCAAGGGTTTTGTCTTCGTCCTCGACCGTCGCGATGAACATATGATGGCGATATTTGTCCCAGTGCCCGGAGGCCTCCCAGAGAGAACGGTCGACCAGTTGGGGGGTGCGGACTTCTTCATATCCCCAGCGGGTCTGGGCGCGACGCATATAATCCTGCAGCGTGGTGTAGAGACGCCAGCCTTTCGGATGCCAGAAAACCTGACCGACGGCTTCTTCCTGAATATGGAAGAGGTCCATTTCCCGTCCGATTCGACGGTGATCGCGGCGTTCAGCTTCCTCAAGCTGGTGCAGGTGGACTTCCAGTTCCTTCCGGTCACGCCATGCGGTGCCATAGATGCGGGTCAGCATGGGATTGCGGTGATCACCACGCCAGTAGGCACCGGCGACTTTCATCAGTTTGAAAGCGTTGCCGACATCACTTGTGTCCCGCAGATGCGGTCCACGGCAGAGATCAAGCCATTCGCCCTGACGATAGATTGAAATATCCTCGCTTTCCGGAAGGTCGCGGATCAGTTCGGCCTTGAAGCGCTCGCCTTTGTCTTCAAAGAATTTGATGGCTTCATCACGCGGCCAGACTTCGCGGGTGAAGGGCGCCTTGTTGTCGACGATTTCCTTCATTTTGGCTTCAATGGCCGCGAAATCATCAGGCGTGAACGGTTCGTTCCGATAGAAATCGTAATAGAAACCGTTTTCGATGGAAGGGCCGATTGTGACCTGAGTTCCTGGAAACAGGGTCTGAACGGCTTCGGCAAGAACGTGCGCCGCGTCGTGGCGGATCATTTCCAGAGCTTCAGGGTCTTTGCGGGTCACGAAGCGGATGCTGGCGTCTTCCGGGATCGGCAGCGCCATATCGCACAGTTTTCCATCGATTTCGATGGCAAGAGCTGCCTTCGCAAGGCCCGGTCCGATGGAGGCCGCGATATCCGTCCCCGTCACCGTCCCGGCGAACTGGCGAACGGTTCCGTCGGGTAGAGTGATTGCAGGCATGGGGACAAACTCCGTCATGAAATTCCGATGATCAGGATGATCTGATCCGGAAGCTGGGACTATTTTTCAGCGTTTCACGTCTTTATGGGACGGAAAGCTTTACAATCTGTAGGCGCGCTTGTGTGGCGCGGCGACTCTAATGACCTCAGGAAAGCGCCTCGGCAACCCTTGAAGGTGAAAGAGTCGCTAGGTCATTCACGCGAAGGACACTGACCTGCCCGGCCTGACGGCCAAGGGGCGCGGTCAGAGCGGGATCGCTTTCCGCAGAAAACAGCACAATGGAGCGGCAGCCGAGCATCGCCGCGAGGTGCATTGGTCCGGTGTCATTGCCGATGGCAAGCTGTGCGTGTCCCAGCAATGCTGCGAGATCGAGCAGGTCTGTATGACCTGTCAGATCAATGGTTTCCGGGCAAAGACGTTTGATCTCGGCACCAAGAGGACGGTCTCCATTGCCTCCCGCAACGATGGGTTGGAAGCCTTTTTTCACCAATATCCGGGCAATCTCTCCGAATGAGGTAACGGGCCAGCGTTTGGCCGGACGGTGTGGGGCTGCTCCGGGCACGAGCACAGCCAGAGGTCTGTCGGTCGGGATGCCTTTCGGCAGGGGACCCTCCAGCCAGCCTGTCTCTGCATCCGGCACGTCTGCGAATCCTGCCATACGGAGCTGGTCCCTCTGGCGACTGCGGGTGTGCATCTCATTGCGGAATGGATTTGCGGGCGGAAAACGGCAGCCGGGGGCAATACCGGACCAGTTCTTCTGCCCTGCGAATCGAAAATATCTGGATGATCGGGAAGAGGTCTGAAGGTCATAGATCATGTCGAAGCCACGCAGTTGTCGGCGTAGCTGGAGAAACCCAGCCAGATCCGCGCGGCTTGGGCGGGTGTCTGTTTCGATCTTGTCGAACCATGGACTGGCTTTGGCCAACGCAACGAAAGGCGTGGTTGTCAGCAGGGTGATTTCCGCAGCCGGATGTTCATGGCGAATTGCGGAAAAGGCTGGAAAACTCTGCACGAAATCACCG
>JAAYUA010000193.1 GCA_012517935.1 Acetobacter sp.
TGATCGACAGCACGGCAGTCCAACCTCACCAGCATAGTGCAGGTGCCCGCGGACGGATCAGGCAGCGAGCTCTTCCGTGGCGGACTGACGACGAAGATCCACCCCATTGTCGATACTGTGCGAAAGCTCTGAGGCTCTCTCTCCCTCACACCAGGGCAAAGAGCCGGCGTCACTGACGCAGTTCAGGCGTTTGCAACATGATACGACAAATTTGTAATTACTTTTCTCGCGGTTGTGCAACTTATCCCTGTTTCTGTCGTAGCTAACTGACGATATACCCTAAACCAATGTTTTTGGTTAAACCGGAGCAGAGTGCGTGCAAGTAAAACCCTTATTGAACCTGATTATTCCATCGCTTCTTTTAATGCCACTATCCGGGCAGGCATGTTCGAGTCTTGCCATTACAAACAGCACCGGGCATGTTTTTCATGGCCGCACACTTGAACTGTCGGAAGATCTGCCGTCTTGGCTGACCTATTACCCGAAGGGCACAGCGTTTCAGAAAAAAGCACCAGATGGCAGTAATGCTGCAAGTTATCAGGCACTGTATCCCATACTCTCCGTCACTACGAATATCTATCAGGACGGCGACGACCACAACATGCTTGAGGGTGTAAACGGAGCTGGTCTTTCATTCAGCGCCAATATGGTACCTGAGGCAAACCTGACCCCGCTTGCAAAAGAGGAGTATAAAGAGTCCATCCCAGTCACCTCTATTGGTGAATGGGCTCTGGCCAGTTTTGCAACCGTTGAAGAAGTCAGAGACGCAGTTAATAAAGGGCATTTCTGGTCACCGATTCTGGAACGCCTTGGCGGAGTGAAATCTCCATTCCATTTTGCCTTTTATGACAAAAAAGGCGGCAGCATTGTCGTTGAAGCCCTCAACGGTAAATTCACCGTTTATGACAATCCGACAAAAGTTATGACGAATGGTCCGGACTTTCCCTGGCACCTGAAGAATCTTAACAACTACACACAGTTGACCAACAAAGACCGCTCGGAAGCCACGCTGGGTAACCTGACACTGGTGCAGCCTGATAGCGGTATTGCTACTGAGGCTCTGCCTTCCTCTGACACATCCGTCGGGCGCTTTATCCGCGGTGTGTATTACACGACTTATGCGCCTGTTACCAATTCAACTGGTGATTCCTTCAATGTGCTGGCGCATATTATGAATCGCTTTGACCGCATGAAAAATATCACAACAGATACACTTGGCGGTGAATCAACCCTCAGAACCGGCAAAACCATGTCTGAATACACAGTCTGGACAGCACTTACAGACCTCAGCGATGGCATCATGCTCATCCGGGGCTATAAAGACATCGGCTATAAAAAATTCTCTCTTCAGTCATTTCTTGATATCAGAAAGCCTGTATTTGAAAAAATCAATGACGCCAATGTAGCCGAATCATACTAAATTATCAGAGTGTGAGACACCCTTGAGACGATGTAGCGTAAGCGATATCGCATTACGCTACATGCTCTTCTTCCGTTTTCAAGGAAACTGAATAGAGCTTCAGACCTATCCGCAGGAACGCAAAATCACTTAAATTCTTTCTGTCAAAAACTTAAAATTTCACATCCAACTTCTTCCACGCTTCCGGCTCCTGGGCATTCAAAAAACCTGGATCATTAATTCTGGGAACAGTCTCGCCCCATTTTTCTTCTTTTTCTTTTTGACTATTACTTAATATGATATTTTTGAAAGCATCATTGGCGGTAGAAAAATCAACGATATCGCCATCTCTTTCACCAAACCAAAGTTCCTTACCTGACGAATCTTTGATTTCACCAAGTGTAGGGTGCTGATTTGTCGCAATATGATTCTTCGATCCGGCAAAATCGGGGAAATGTGTCGTCTTTCCCCATATATATTTCACCGCATAAACATAGGGCTGATTTTTCAGATGAGGCGCGTCGCTCGCTTTCATGATGCGTGTATCACTATGCTGGGTCACGGAAACGAATTCCGGCTTTCCATCATGCATCCAGACAATAGCATGCTCCCATTCATGCCTATGTCCTGCGGCTGCCTGAGCTACTATAGCCTCTCTACTGAAATCTTTTACAGCATAAATACCAAATACTCTGGCACTATAACCAGGCATATTTGATGATTTCAATTCATTATATACAATATATGAATGATCAAACTGCTTTTTATACCAACATAATGACCTTGCATTTTTATTAAATGGTAACTGGCGGCTTACAAACTGCCCGGGATTTGATTTTAATGTATTTTCTTTTTCATCGTACCATACTGGCGCAGAAGGAAAACATCCATCATCCCCAAATGCGAAGACAACTTTTCCATTATCCAGATTTTCCGGGGAAGCAGGCTTGTTCTCTGCATTGATCGAATAACAA
>JAAYUA010000194.1 GCA_012517935.1 Acetobacter sp.
AATGGTTTTTACGACCTGCTGGGGGTTGTACAGTATGATGGGGGTGCGGAGGTCTGCCTGACCGGGAGTGAAGGGGCTGTTAAACAATTCTGCTGCTATTGGCCCGAGCAGAATGTCTCTTGCGTGAGTTTCTTCAGGTGGACAGGGTTTCGGTTTAAGCGCGATCTGGAAGCGTTCGGCACCGTTCATGACATGGAAATGTTGCAGGCCATGATCGGCTGTTCCCTGAATATCGGACTGTTCATTGTCGCCTATATGCAGGAATCCATTTGTGTTTTCAGAAGATTTTATGAGCTTCCATAAATCCCCCTGATCTTTTCTGGCGTTTCGTTCTCCCGAGAGATAAAATTCATCTACCAACTCTGTGAGTTCATTTTTAACAAAGATATCGTCAATATCATTCCGGGTCATATAGATATCGCTTGTAACGATAACTCTTTTCCCGGTTGATTTTGCATATTTTAATACAGAAACCATATCCCTGCGTGGCAGCAAGGCTTTGAGTTCGGCCTGATGTTCAGTAATTCTGGCCAGTTGAATATTTTCCTGAGTCCATGAACATGTTTTTGAAAAATTTCTGTATATATCATCAAGGGTGATATCTCCCGGAATATGTCCAAGTTCATGTCTTGCCTGTTGCTCGGCAGATTTGCGGATTTTGAAAAAACCATGATAAGATGGCTTCTTTTGAATCAGGATGGATTCCACATGACGTAGAACAGCATCAGGCGTCAGGGTGCGTCGTGTGAGGAGTGTATCAAAAATATCGAAAGAAATTGTTGATGATTTTTTGATTGTTTCAAGAAGGCCGGAGCGTGTGGCATGTCGGTAATGGTGCAGATTCATCTCACTCCAGCCCTTGCGGATCAGTCCTTGTGACGGGGCATATTCATCACACCGAAATCCGCGGGTTTCAGCCACAGTGCAGATAAGTCGTTCTAGAACGTGGGCTATTGTGCCGTCTGTCTGCCCTTCTTCCGGGGGGAAGTCCTCGGGCTTCCAATCTGCTTTCAGAACAGGGGCCAGAGCACTGGTGCGTGCCCAGAACATACCCCCTGCGGGATAGGAGAAATATCCCGAAGGAACGGGGATGTTCAGGTCGATTTTTTGCAGGGTTTCCTGAATCAGATGTCTGTTTTTCAGCCACTGCCATGCCCAGTAGGGTAATGTATCGCCGGGGGATGTTTGCAGAACACCAAGGTCCGGATCTTCGGAGAAGCGCTTCACAATCGCCTCCGTGCCTCCAGCCGGCGGCATCAGCCCTCGATAAAGCTGCTCTCTCCAGAGCGTTTGTTCATAGCCTGCATGAAGTGATTTTTTAGTGTGCAGATGCAGGAAGAGATCATGCCCAAGGAGAGCATGGCGAAACCCGTTGAGGAAGGCGCCGAAATTCCTGCCGCGATTGACTGTAACGCGGATCAGCGTTCGTTCGGACAGGCCGGCTTCGTCGATGATGTGTTGCAGGGACGCGCGTTTTTCATCGGTGTCTGTGGTGATGAGAAGCGTGAATGGAAAAGAGAATGTTTTGAGGTGTCTGCATATCTCGGGGAATATTTCAGGATAGAAAGCATGGACTGAAATGGCTGTTTTGAGCAAAGAGGCAGGAGCGAGGGACAGGTGAGAGGCTTCTGTCGGAAAGAGCCTTTCGTTTTTTTCATGCTCCATTCTGGTGTGGACACCGTAAGCGCTCTGACCTTCATCCATGCCATGCAGCAGATAGTGAAGCAGTGCATTGTCTTTGCCGGGTTCGAGATGCCAGCAGGCGTCGAGATATCGTCGTGCATCGAACAGGGGAGATGGCGAAAGGATCCGGCGCGTGCCTTCGTCAAGAAAATGACCGATAGGGTCGGAGAGGGGGCCGCAGGCAGGCTCAGCCTGTTTTCGATACCAGGATTCATTGAAAAGGCCGGACTGACGGATAATATCGCGTGAGAAATCCGAGGTAAGCACACTCTGCTCCAGCTTCTTCATGTGTTGGCATATGTGCAATGCCGGACTCTGTCATGTGGCTGAGGTCACCACGACGCAGACAGGACATAGCCCTTTCCGGATATTCGCTGTAGTGTGTGTGCAGTCAGAAAAAACCGGGCGACAGGGATCGTTATGAGTTTTCTTAGTGTATGCCGTTCAGGTGTGGCCGTTTGTGGCATTGTGGCTGCAGCATCCTCGGTCTGTGTGGCCATGAATGTCTTGCCGTCATCGGCTGTGGCTCAATCCATTGTCGCCCATCAGGTGACAACGGCTGTTGTCGAAACCACTGATAACCAGACGGGGGAAATTCTTCTCCGTGATCAGGATGGTGGTCTGATCACACTGGAACTTCCGGAGAAGGGAGCGAAGCTGCCGAAAGTTGAAGCTGGCGACACCCTTTCCCTGAGCTTTTTCCAGACGATTGGTGCCCGCATTGCCCAGCCGGGCAGCCCTGTCCCTGAATCGACGGTTTCCACGGCGCGTGGGCTGGTCTGGCAGCACCCGCATGGCATGCTGGTGTCGTTTCACAGGATGAGAGTGCAGATTGTCGCGGTGAATCCCCGCACGAATGTCGTGACATTCCGTAAATCAAATGGGCAAACCCAGACCGTTACAGTACAGCAACCGGGAATACAGGCGCTGCTCAGCAGCCTGAAAACGGGTGACGATGTTGACGTAACGACGATGGACGCTGTGACCTATACAGTGCTCAATCGTGTTGTGACGCCTTCGACGAAAGTCGAGGAAAACACGGCGGCACAGGCATCTTCGGATAGTGCCGCGAAAAAATAGACCGTCTGGCAGGCGAATGGACGGTTTGAAAGCCGGATCGCCTGCCTTTCCCGATCAGATGGTTTCGGCTGTCGGGTAATCGATATAGCCTTTGGTTCCCTGACTGTACCAGCTTGACATATCATCGGCCGCCCAGGGCAGGTTTTCCTTGATTCGATGGGGAAGGTCCGGGTTTGAAATGAATGGTCTGCCGAATGCAATGCCGTCGGCAATGCCGGTTTTGACCGTTTCTATGGCTGTTTCACGAGTATAATCCTGATTAAGGATCAGGGGACCGAGGAAGACTTGGCGGATTTCCCCATGTAGCTTCGGCTGGTCTGTGCGACCGAAGGTGCCGTTGGGACCGGGTTCACGCAGTTCAAGAAAAGCGATGCCTGAACTGTTGAGCATTTGAGCGGCAGGGATGAAGACCTGTTCCGGATGGCTGTCGATGCATCCCTGTGTGTCCCCGTTGGGGGAGAGGCGAACGGCGGTCAGGTCAGCGCCGATCGTGCCAATGACGCGTTCGACAACTTCCCGCAGAAAACGGATTCTGTTTTCTGGGGCGCCTCCATAACTGTCATTGCGCAGATTGGTGCTGTCTCGCAGGAATTGATCGATCAGATAACCATTGGCGGCATGGATCTGGACACCATCGAAACCAGCGCGAAGTGCGTTGCGTGCGGCGCGTTCATAGTCATCCATGATGCGGGAAATGTCATCAAGGCTCAGTTCGCGGGCTTCTTCCGGAGGCTGCTTACCATCATATGTATGAAGCGCGCCCGGAGCCCGTGTTGTCGAACATGAAACGGGCTGCATCCCCGTCACGGAGGAATGCACCATGCGTCCCATATGCCACAGCTGGGTGATGATTTTCCCGCCTTTCTCATGCACGGCATTTGTGACGGGTTTCCAGGCTTCAACCTGCTCATCTGACCATATGCCGGGCGCATAGGGCCAACCGAGACCTTCCCGACTGATGCCTGTCGCTTCAGAGATGATCAGCCCGGCGCTGGCTCGCTGCGCATAATACTCGGCCATCACAGCAGTTGGCACGTGCATTTCTGTTGCTCGTGCACGGGTGAGCGGCGCCATCAGGATTCGGTTGGCAGATTCGATACTGCCGAGGCGGATGGGATCGAAAAGGTCGGTCATGAGAGTGTCTTTCCTCGTAAGGTTGATCAATGTGTCAAAATTCCTGTCAGTTTCAGGAATTTGTGACATCACGATGTCGTTATGGCGAGGTGTTTTCATGTTTTACAAAAAACACTTCTGATCTGTGTATTTTTTACAAAAGTATAAGATGATTTCTTCTGATAGAACTCCTCGGTTGCCGATAACGGACGTCCAGGCATGTATTTTCTTCCTGCAATTCGGGGAGCTATGCATTTTTGGCAAAAGAGGATGGAAAAGCCAGTTTGACATTCATGTGTTTAGTGCTGTTCACTTCAACGGTCCGATAAAACAAGAACATAACACGGATACTGCTGTTCCATGAGATATCTTGATCTTCTGCTCCTCGCGCCCTTTGTGGGGCTGCTTTGGGTGCCTTTTTATAACCTGCAGGCACCAGCCCTGTTCGGGTTTCCCTTCTTTTACTGGTACCAGATTGCCTGGGTTCCGCTGACTTCAGTTATTATCTGGTTTGTCTGGAAGAAGGGAGAACATTCATGAACGGAATCCCGTCATCAGACTGGCTGGCTATAGCGGTTTTCATATTCTTTTTTGGCGTGACAATTGTTCTGGGAACGACAGTTGTTCACTGGCGGGGGAAAGTTTCAAAAGGTTCGGCTGCACCTCAGCCGCATGGTGGGGAAGGAACAGAAGACTGGGGGCTTGGCGGCCGTCAGTTCGGTGCGTGGGTGACGTGGTTTCTGGTCGGTGGTGATTTTTACACGGCCTATACCGTCATTGCAGTTCCGGCGTTGGTCTATGCCGTCGGCGCATATGGCTTCTTTGCGCTGCCTTATACGATCGTTGTCTATCCGTTCATTTTCATGGTTATGCCGAAACTGTGGAAAATAGCGCATGCGAATGGTTATGCCACGGCGGCCGACATTGTTCGTGGCCGATTTGGTTCCCGACAGTTGGAACTTGCCTGTGCGTTTAGTGGCCTGATTGCGGTCATGCCTTACATCGCGCTGCAGTTGATCGGCATCAGAACGGTTATCGAAGCGCTTGGCATGCCGGGGAATATTTCCCTGATCGTCGCCTTTCTGTCTCTTGCTGCCTATACATGGCTGGGTGGTCTGCATGCTCCGGCTCTGACGGCGTTCATCAAGGACATCATGATCTATATCGCCGTGATCGCAGCTGTGACGATTATTCCGCTGCATCTTGGTGGTTATGGTGCGATGTTCGATGCGGCGGCGAAGGTTCTGCCTTCACCCGATGGCGAGCATGTTCTGAAGGCCGGGCAGATGATGCCTTATGCCACGCTGGCTCTTTCTTCGGCGTTGGCTGCGTTTCTTTACCCGCATACCCTGACAGGCATACTTGCGGCGAAATCTGCCAATACAATCCGTCAGAATGCTGTTTATCTGCCGATCTATACGATCGTTCTCGGGCTGATCGCGCTGCTTGGCTTCATGGCTCATGCGGCGGGTGTTGATACGAAAGTATCTTCTCTGGTTGTCCCCCTGCTTTTCCTGAAGACTTTTCCGGACTGGTTTGCCGGGTTCGCTTTTGCCGCGATTGCTATTGGAGCTCTGGTTCCGGCAGCCGTAATGGCAATCGGTGCCGCAAACCTGATGACGCACAATATTCTTCCGAAGAAGTATGAAACCGTGAACGGTTCGCGTGTGGCCAGTTTTGCTGTCAAGCTGGGTGCGCTTCTGTGTGTCCTATTCCTCAAGGCTGATTTCGCCATTAATCTTCAGCTGCTTGGCGGCGTTATCATTCTTCAGACATTCCCGGCCCTTATTCTGGGTATCACGAAAATCCGTCTCAGTGCTTTCTCGCTGTTGGCAGGCTGGATCGTCGGGTCTGTTGTGGGGCTTTCCGTTTGCTGGATGGATGGACTGAAGCCAGTTCACCCGCTTGGTTTCGGTGGGTCTTCCGAGCTTGTCTCGACTGGTCTGATTGCTCTTGTGATCAATCTGGTTGTTGCTTTGGCTGTGAACATGGTTAGCGTGATGATCAGCGGCAAAAACAAGGGAACAGTCGCTGCGCAATAAAATTGCGTAACGACATTCGAGCACCGGCCGCTGTTGAAGCGGCCGGTGTTTTTTTTTGACTATTCTGTTCTCAGGCAGGCTTCCAGAAAGTCTGTGCTGCGTTTCCAGGCAAGTGAAGCCGCTTCGGCATTCCATGAATGGCGATCTGCGTTTCCAAAGCCATGGCCTGCATTGTCATAGACATAAATCTCGGTTTCCGGATGGGTTTCCCGGATTTTCGAAATGTCCATATGCGGGATGGAGTGGTCTTCTCCACCAAAATGTAGCTGGACGGGGCAATGCACTGTCCGTGCAAGACTGTCGGCAATTCCTCCACCATACCAGGAGACAGCGGCGCTGAAGCGCCGGGTGAGGGTGGCGGCGTCCCAGGCAAGGCGTCCTCCCCAGCAGAAACCGATGATTCCTGTTTTGGGGCGGGCAAGATAGTCCGCACAGGCTGTCAGATCTTTCAAAGTCAGATCGAGAGGAATCTGGCTACGAAGTGTGAGGCCTTTCTCGATATCATCAGGTTCATAACCAAGAATCTGATCCGGCATTGCTCGGTCGAAAACAGCTGGAGCTATGGCGTGGAAACCCTGGCGTCCCAGGTGTTCGCAGGTCGCCTGGATATTCGCTGTCAATCCAAAAATTTCCTGCACCACGACGACAGCGTGTGGTGAATCCGGAGAGCCACTTTCGTAGGCTTGGAATTTGTGGCCGTCATCGGCTTGCAGAGAGATGAAGCGGTTCATTCAGTTCTCGCTTTTATGCTGTGCAGAAAGGTTTTTTGCAGAAAGTGCCTTGTTCTGTCCGGCTGCGGAAGGCAGTTTTGACAAGAAAGCATATCAGGGAAACTGATAAATGAATCATATTGAAAATCTTTCGTCGCGCCGGGCTCTGCTGAAGCAAATGGGGGCTGTGTCTGGTCTGCTTCTGGCTGGATCAACTGGTGCCTGTTCGAAAGATGTGAGCGGGAATCCTTTCATTCAGGCCGACGATCTAATTCGTCAGGCAGTGAAACGTGGAGATATGCCGGGAGCTGTTCTGGCTGTCGGGCATGGCGGGAAGATCGTTCATCGTGATGTCTTCGGGGACAGG
>JAAYUA010000195.1 GCA_012517935.1 Acetobacter sp.
TATAATGCTGTTGGTTTCCCGAAGGTATTTTATCTGAAATACCATGGTTACCGCCAGTTTTTCCCTCTGATGGCGCTTGCGCGATATCGCAATCTGGAATCCAGTAACACTAGGAAAGTCGCTTTTGGGTTCTGATATTACGCAGACTGGCTTTCTCGTCGGTCTTAAGGAAGAAGCGAAGATTGTTCGTCGCTTCTTCCCCGGATGCCCTGTTTTTATCAGTGGCGGTGTTCGGGCCGAGGCAGAGCGCGGTGCGTCTGTCCTTGCGCAATCAGGGATCAAGCGGCTGGTGTCGTTTGGCCTTGCTGCGGGACTACGGTCTGACTGCCCTGTCGGCACAATCGTTGTGCCGGATGTCATTGTGACTGCAGCAGGTCCTGTGAACTGCTCTCCTGAGTTGCGTAATTATTTGGGTGGAGGGCGTCCCGGGGTCGTTGCCGGGGGTCTTCTTCACAGCGATGTCGTCGTTGCTTCTGCGGCTGAGAAAGCCGCATTGGCAGAAGCATCGGGCTGCCTCGCTCTGGATATGGAAAGCGGGTTTGTTGCGTTGCAGGCGAAGAAATCTGGTATTGCCTGCGCGGCTTTGCGGGTTGTGTGCGATCCGTATGATCGTTCCTTACCTGAAGCTGCACAATTTGCCTTGTCCCCAGATGGTGGGATCAATGTTCCGGCAATGTTGATGAGTTTGCTCAAGAACCCGATGCAAATTGGCGGGATGATTGGATTGGGGGTTGAGTCAGCAAAAGCGCGGCGAGCCTTGATAAGCTTTCTCTCGCAGTTACCACGCTGAATAAAATAAGTTATTAAAGAGAGGTAAATTTATTCATAGTTCATATTCTGAGTAAGGATTTGGAAAGAAAAATGGCTGCATACACGACCCGAGTGACGCGCAATGACAGGGGATTGGATGTGGCCATGAAAAGCAGCAATGCTGCTAAAACACGGTCTGGATTTGTCGGCTATTTCGACAGTTTGGAAGGTAGAGAGGCATCTGGCTGGGCATTTGATTATAGTGCGCCTTCACGACCGGTCACATTGCATGTTCTGATTGACGGACAGGAAGTTGGGACTGTTCTCTGTGATGCAGAGAGGGAAGATGTTCGTTCCTATCTTGATCTTAAAACCACGGCTCTGGGTTTCAGATTTACGGTCCCGGACAGATTTATCGATCGTCAAATTCATCGATTGAGCTTCCGTTTTCCGGATCGATCGATTGTTCCGGTCTATAACCCTGAATCGCCTGAGAAACCCGGTAGTGAGTATGGTTTCCAGCTTTTTACGCGTTATGATTTTCAGTCATTCGTTGATGGTTTCAAGCGGGGCGTGTTGCGCGGCTGGGTGCATCGGATTGATCCGAAAACTGGCGTCAGAAGCGGCGGTTGCGACATCACGATTTTCATGGACGATGTGCGTCTGTGTCAGGCGCGTGCAGATCGTTATCGGGGCGATGTTGCTGCGGCGACGGGAGGTGATCCGAATTGCGGTTTCGAGGTGGCGATTCCGGCACATCGCCGCAAAAGTGGTCAGCTGAAATTTACCTTCAAAGTCAGTCCTGATGAAGTAGAGCTTTCAGGAAGTCCACTTGTAACGTCGATCATCGACAATCAGACTGAAGCCAGTCTTCTGGTCATGTCAGAGACGATAGGTCGGCTTTATAAAGAGATTTCGGCTCTCCGCACACAGATTGCCGATCTGATGCCAAAACCCGGTTATACGCTGGATGATTATGATCGCTGGGCACGTGTTTATTTCGATTATCTGAGAAGCCGGATTGCAGGCCTGAGACTGGAGGGGAAAACAGCGGGATATAACCCTCTGGTCAGTGTCATTTGCCCGACTTACATGCCTGAAATTTCAGATTTTACTGCAGCCGTTGAATCTGTCATCGCCCAGACATGGACAAACTGGGAGTTGATCATTGTCGATGATGGCTGCAAATCACCTGTCATATCCCAGAAAATATCTGAATATTGCAAAAAAGATTCCCGTCTGAAGCATATTCGTCTGAAGAAGAATGTCGGAATTTCCGGTGCTACCAATGCAGGTCTGAAAGCTGCCAGGGGGGAGTGGGTCGCTTTTTTCGATCATGATGATCTTTTGGTGGATGTTGCGCTTGAAGCGATGCTTCAGTCGGCAGTGGGAACTGAAGCAACTGTATTATATTCTGATGAGGACAAGATTGATCAGGCTGGATACTTCCTTGAACCCAATCTGAAACCTGATTTTGATTATCGTTTCCTTCTTGGATGCAATTACATCTGTCATCTTCTTATGGTGAGAATAGATATTTTACGTCAGGTGGGAGACCTGAATTCTCATTATGACGGCGCACAGGATCATGATCTGATGCTGCGTCTGACAGAAATTGTTCCGCGTGACCAGATCAGACATGTTCCGGAAATTCTTTACCACTGGAGGAAAACTCCGAATTCAACAGCGGTTACGGTTGCCAATAAAGGCTATGCGATTGATGCTGGGGTTCGGTGTGTTGCTGATCATTTGAAGAGAATTGGCAAGAAGGCTGATGTCAGTTCCATTCGCGGTTTGACGCTGTATTCAGTGAAATGGAAATTGTCACATCGCCCGAAGGTGTCGATCATTATTCCATTTAAGGATCAGGCGGAGATAACTGCTGAGTGTGTCGAGCGTTTGCTGAGTCTTACGAAATATAAGGCATTTGATATTATTCTGGTCGATAACTGGTCTTGTGAAGAAGAAACGACGGAGTTTCTGTCAAAAATTCGTCGGAAAAACAAGATCAAGGTTCTGCGTGTTGAAGAAGAGTTCAATTTTTCGCGTCTGAATAATCTTGCAACACAGATCAGTGATGCGTCGCTCTATTTTTTCATGAACAATGATCTCTTTGTTGATGATCCATTATGGCTGGATATGCTTGTTGCTGAAATCCAGTCAGAGGATGATATTGCTGCTGTTGGTGGAAAATTCTTTTACCCAAATGGAACGTTGCAACATGTTGGGGTTGTTGTGGGGCCGGCCGGTGTTGCCGCCCATGTGCATCGCGGATTGCCTGAGGGAGAATATGGATATGTCGGACGTGCCGTTCTGACATATGAGGTGACGGCGGTAACGGCTGCGGGCATGCTCGTAAGGGCCGATGCGTTTGCTGCTGTTGGCGGGTTTGATGAAATCCATCTTGCCGTTGCATATAATGACGTTGATCTCTGCCTGCGTCTGAGAACAGAAGGTTGGCGGATCATTCAATGCAATGAATTCACGGCCGTGCATCATGAGAGCCTGTCTCGGGGAAGTGATGATCGTCCGGAGCATGAGGCCAGATTCTTCACGGAGACAGAATATATGCAGTCTCGATGGGGAGATAATCCTCTCTATGCTCATGATCCGGCATATTCACGTTATTTCACGGTCGATCTGCAACCTTATTATGATCTTATAGATCCTGCCAGTATATGACTGTTGTGTGAAATCTGATCACGGTCAGATTTCACAGCCATTGCGTTTTTTCTTGTTTCTTTCTTGTTCTTCTGGAAAAGATAACCACGGACTGAGTGTTTTTCGAACTGTGCGGAGAATAAGATGGCGGATGCAGTTCTTGTTCTGAATGCAGGATCGTCTTCCCTGAAATTCGCCGTTTTTGGTGCGGGAAGTTCATGTTCAGATCTGCATATGAATGGAGAAATTGCATCTGATCCGGAAGGTTTCCGCTTTGTTGCCCGCGATGCGGTCAAAAAAGAAACTCTGACAGATCAAAGAGTGTCTGCCGCCGGAGCTACCTCCCTGCCTGCGGCAATGGGGCAGATAATCTCATGGATCGAGCAGCATCTGGGAAATGACGTTCTTGTCGCCGCGGGTCACCGGATCGTGCATGGAGGCCCTTATTATCTGGAACCGACGCTGATTTCTGATGCTGTGCTGCAGGATCTTGAGGGGCTGACACCTCTTGCCCCTCTGCATCAGCCCGCTTCTCTGGCGCCTGTGACAGCCTTGAAATCAGCCCGCCCCGATCTGAGGCAAGTTGCCTGTTTCGATACGGCCTTTCATGCAACCTTGCCGGAAGTCGAAACGCGGATTGCCCTTCCGGATTCCTATCTTGAAGGTGGCATCCGTCGTTACGGTTTTCATGGTCTTTCCTATACGCATCAGGCGGAGCAGTTGAAGCGACGTCATCCGGATCTGGCGAAGGGGCGGGTGGTGGTTGCTCACCTGGGCAGCGGCGCCAGTCTGTGTGCGTTGCAGGCGAGCGTCAGCGTTTCAACCACCATGGGGTTTTCCGTTCTTGATGGCCTGTTGATGGCAACGCGGTGTGGTCACATTGATCCGGGCGTGCTGCTGTATCTGATGAGGGAACGGCAGATGACGGTATCTGAGGTCGAGACGCTTCTTTACCGCAAATCTGGTCTTTTCGGGATTTCCGGTGGGGTCTCGGATATGCGTGCTCTACGGCAGGAAGCTGCTTCAAATGCTCCTGCGCGTCTGGCACTGGATGTGTTTGTCAGACGCCTGGTTCGGAATATTGCCTCTCAGACTGCGGTTCTCGGTGGTTTGGATGCGTTGATATTCACGGCAGGTATTGGGGAGCATGATGCTGCCCTGCGTGAAGAGGTTTGTCTGGCGCTGGAGTGGTTGGGCGTCAGACTGGATCATGATGCCAATCAGGAACATCATCATATAATTTCCACTACGCACAGCCCTGTCATGGTTCTCATTGAACCGGCAGGTGAAGAAATGGTCATTTCCAGACAGACCATGGCCTGTCTGAACCAGATGCAGATGTCTGCGTAATAGTAGTGCATCGGAAAGGAAGGAAGATCGATGGAAAGCCAGAAGAATCATCCATTGTCAGAGGCTGAGATTGAGGTTTTTCAGCGTTGGTGGCGTGCAGCCAATTATCTTTCTGTGGGACAGATCTATCTTCTCGATAATGCGCTTCTGCGTGAGCCTTTGCTTATCGAACACACAAAGCCGCGACTTCTGGGGCATTGGGGCACGACGCCCGGGCTGAATTTTATATGGCTGCATCTCAACAGAATCATACGCCGACATGGAAATCATGTTCTGTTCATAGCTGGTCCGGGACATGGAGCTCCCGGTATTGTCGCCTCGACATGGATGGAAGGGACCTATTCCGAATATTTCCCCGAGGTGACGAAGGATGAGGCCGGAATCTCGAAATTGTTCCGCCAGTTTTCCTTTCCGGGCGGGATTCCCAGCCATGCCTCAGCAACGACGCCCGGTTCCCTGCATGAAGGCGGGGAGTTGGGGTATGCCTTATCGCATGCCTATGGCGCTGTTTTGGACAACCCGGAACTGACTGTTGCTTGTGTCATAGGAGATGGTGAAGCCGAGACAGGGCCGCTGGCTGCATCATGGCATTCAAACAAGTTCATAGATCCCATCAATGATGGTGCGGTTCTGCCGGTGCTGCATCTGAATGGCTATAAAATCGCCAATCCGACAGTGCTTGCGCGTATTCCTCATGAAGAACTGGAGGCATTGCTTCGAGGTTATGGTCATGAGCCTATTTTTGTTGAAGGCGATGATCCGTCGCTGATGCATCAGAAGATGGCCGCTGCAATGGATCAGGCTTTCTCAAAGATCCGACATATTCAGGATGAGGCCCGAAAAGCCGGTTGCACCAGGCAACGTCCTGTGTGGCCCATGATTGTTTTGCGTAGCCCGAAAGGGTGGACCGGGCCGAAAACAGTGGATGGGCTCAGGACGGAAGGGTTCTGGCGTGCGCATCAGGTTCCCGTTTCTGACTTGGGAAAAGGGGATCATCTGAAAATTCTTGAAGAATGGCTGCGTTCCTATCGTCCGGAAGAATTGTTCGGAGAAGACGGTGTATTGGCCGAGGATATTCGGGCACTTATTCCACCTGATGACAGAAGGATGAGTGACTCCCCCTGGTCCAATGGGGGACGATTGAAAAAACCTTTGAGATTGCCGTCTTTCATTGATCATGCCGTCCATGTGCAGTCGCCGGGGCAGGATACGGCTGAGGCCACACGGGTTCTTGGAACCTGGCTGCGTGATGTGATGAAAGCCAATCTGGATCAGAAAAATTTTCGTGTTCTGTCACCAGATGAAAACAATTCAAATCGCCTGAATGCCGTTCTTGAAGTCACGAAACGCGCATGGGAAGCGGAAACGTTTGATTATGATGACCATCTGGCCCATGGCGGCAGGGTCATGGAGATATTGAGCGAACACACCTGTCAGGGATGGCTGGAAGGTTATCTCCTGACTGGGCGGCACGGTTTTTTTTCCTGCTATGAAGCGTTTCTCCACATTATTGGCTCCATGTTCAATCAGTATGCCAAATGGCTGAAAACCTGTCAGGAAGTTCCGTGGAGGCAGCCCTTGGCTTCTCTGAACTATCTTGTGACCTCCCACGTGTGGCGGCAGGATCATAATGGTTTCAGTCATCAGGATCCGGGATTTCTCGATCATGTTGCTGTAAAAAAATCAGATATCATCAGGATTTATCTTCCACCCGATGCAAATACGTTGTTGTGCATCGCTGATCATTGTCTGAGAACGACCAATAGGGTCAATGTGATTGTTGCGGGCAAGCAGCCCGAATTGCAGTGGCTGGATATGGATGCAGCTATTGCGCACTGTGAAAGTGGTGCCGGGATCTGGGCATGGGCCAGCAATGACAGTGATTCTGAACCCGATGTCGTTATGGCCTGTGCGGGCGATGTCCCGACGCTGGAGACAATGGCGGCAGTTTCGCTGTTGCGCCTTCATGCACCGGATCTGAAAATCCGTGTTGTGAATGTTGTGGATCTGATGACGCTGCAATCGCCGCAACAGCATCCTCATGGTTTGAGTGATGCGGCATTTGATGCCTTATTTACGCCTGATAAGCCGGTTATCTTTGCTTTTCATGGATATCCGGCCCTCATTCATCGCCTGATTTACAAACGGACGAATGCTGGCAACTTCCATGTGCATGGGTATCAGGAAGAAGGAACGACAACGACACCGTTCGATATGGTTGTGCTGAATAAGCTGGATCGTTTTCATCTTGCGGGCAACGCAGTTCAAAGAGTGCCGCGTTATGCTTCCCGTTCGGCTTATGTGACGCAGATCGTCCGGGATAAACTTCTTGCTCACCGCCGTTATATTGATCTGCACGGCGAGGATCTGCCCGAAATTCGTGAATGGAATTGGAAAAATGTCTTATAAATATAAGCATGTGCTGTTGAAATCATTTTCAGTCGCGGTTCTGCTCGGCCTGGCTCCATTGCCAGTTTGGGCGGCAGATTCACAGACTTCGGTGACTGTAACAGGAACTGGCGTTGTCAGCTTGCCGCCGGATCAGGCATCGATTGCTTACACTGTTAGAGGAGAAGGCAAGACTGCGGGCGATGCTGTGGCGGCGATGGCGGAGAGCCGAAAAAAGATTGATCAGGGCGTGGATTCTCACATCCAGAAAATTACGCAGAATTCAGATGATGTCACTGTTCAGGAAGTGCGTGGCAGCAACTGCAAACTGAATGATGGCATGCCTCATCTGTCGGCGGGGCAATGTGCCATAACGGGTTATATTGCGACAATTTCTGAAGAAATCAAAACAGAAGACATTAAGGAAACCGGAACATTGATTGGCCTGGTTGGACGTCTGGGCGGTATTGAGCCTCATATTGTTTCGTTTTCTTTGGCGCATCCTGAAGAAGTAGAACAGCAGGCCATTGTTGCAGCAGCCAGAAATGCACGTCAGAAAGCTGAATCTCTGGCCCGGGGACTGGGAATTACTCTTGGCCCAGTGCAGTCAGCCTCAATAGAAGGTCAGTACTCAATCAGGCCAGTTTTTGCCGCTCGGGCAATGACAGCGATGGCAAAGGAAGCGGATGAGGAGCCTGTGGTCGTGGATCTGTCACCAAAGCCTGTTGAAACGGAACGTCAGGTCAGGGTGACATGGAGGATTGCTCCCTGAGAATGAAGTTCAGGGGATGACAGCGTCTTGCTGAGAGCAAGGTAGTGGCGGAGTCCGGTCGAAGTTGAGAAAATTTAAGTCAATATTGGAAAGTTTCTTCTGAAATCTGGAGGGTTCTTTGAACTCTCCATCTCAGGGGCGTGTTGCGACCAGTCGTCTCGGTCGGATCGTGCCGAACGCGCAGCACGTCCATACAAAATCGAGCAGATCGCGCTCAATGCGAACTGTAAGACCGCACGTAAGCAGCAACTGCGCATAGGCCAGGCACGTGCATGATGTCAGAGATCACGATCTGACCTTTCGGTGCCATCACCCGACCGATTTCTCGCACTGCCTTTGCGCGGCCTGCCTCATCAGAGATGTTGTGGATCGCATAGCGACTGACGACTCTCTCGAAACTCGCATCGGTAAATGGAAGCGCGCGCATATCCGCAGTATAAGGAATGTCACTTTTGAGGGTTACAGCTTACTCGTCATCTCGTCGTAATCTCTTGCTGGCTGCGCCAAATCGATTTTGCCAGATGATCCAGCCTTTCATGCAGACGAAGACTATAGCGATAAAGATCAGAAACCCGATAAATTGTGTTATCCCAGCTTTCCAGAAGTCGCTCTTAAACAGATCATTCACCAGTTTATTCCTTGGTTATACTGTGAGTTGGGTGAGACTGACTCCCAGTCCTCACTTCCAAGTCTGTCAAATCCTTTTTGACGTCCTTCATATCTCCTTCAAGCTTGGTGATGCGGTGCTCCATGGCTGAATCATATCCACCTCTGCCTTCAGGAGGCAAGCGAGA
>JAAYUA010000196.1 GCA_012517935.1 Acetobacter sp.
AGTCGCAGATGTCAGAATCTGTTTGAAGGAAATGCTCCCATCTGTCGCGAGATGGCGACAGATGATGGCTTATTCACTTACGCCGCAATTCATTCATGGGCAGATCGAATTGCCCTATGTCATGCTGCTTCAAACAGATAGTCCGGAATGCAAAGGGGTCCGACTTTACGATATTTTGCCGGGTGAAGATTTGCGCGATCTTCAAAATTCAGATCATTACACGGCCTTGATAAAGCATCATTTGCGCTCATCGGCTCTGTCTGGAGTTGATGCCAGGCTGTGTCGGATATTGTTTCCGGCTGATCCCTTATTATGGCGACCCGAACTTGTGATGGAGCGTTATCGTTTTCTGCGCCGTTACGGTATCGCAGAAAATCACGATGACAATGTGATCCGCAAATGTTCTGCAGCACTGGCGTTTTTACGACGCGGGATCGAAGACGGGGCCGTTAACCCGGCGCTTCTGCCGGAACGTTTCACGATAATGAGTCTACAGGCTGCTGTTGAAGGCACTCGTGGCTGGAGGGAAGACAGCCTGCGCTTCCGTCGGGCTGTCATGCGGCGTGATCTTGTTCAGGAAACCGGGGGATTGGGTGATGCTGTTCAGGGGCGACCGGCCCGTTTTTACAGTTTCAGGGATGACGCATTTCTCATGCTGACATCTGGAGCAATTATTCCGGCAGGAGATGCCCCGGATGAAAATCGGAAAAATGCTGCTATCGATGAAATGTTTCGGCCTGCCTCCAATCCTTTTGAGATTGACAATCAGGAGCGATAAAAATTTTCGAAAAACTCCACGAAATTCTCTGGATTTTTCCAGAAGTTATCGTCTTCTCCACCAACGGCGAGAAAATCTGAAACGGCAAGAAGCTTCTGGAGATTGCTCATCTCAGGTGTGTCGGAAGCAGGAATTTTCGAGATTTCCGTCACAACGGGAAGTTCTGCAATGGAAACCCACCATTCGGCGAGAGCCGATGGAGATGTTTCTTCATCGATTTCAGTGGAAGCTGGGCCAAAGGAAATATAGTCAGCACCAGATTCACCAGCAGTCATGGCTTCATCCCTGCTTGTTCCGCAAGATGCGCCAAGCTGGAGATCTTCGCCAAGCAACGTTCGCGCGGCGGCGATATCTGTAGCGGAAACATGCGCACCGTCGCACCCTGTTTCCCGTGCGAGAGTAGGTAGTCCTTCCAGAATGACTGCGATATCGCGTTTCTGGATGGCTGGGCACAGAAGAGCAATCTGTTCCCGCTGAAAATTCGTGTTTGACGAAGCGAGCCTCAGCCTGACGGCTGAGGGTCTCGCAAGGTCAAGTGCGCGTTCCATGAGTGGAAGGAACGACGATGCATCGGCAACGACAGGCGTGACCAGATAGAGTTCGCATCCCGGGTTTTCTGCCGATGTCATCTGCCGTGTCCGTGTATCAGATCAACCTTTGAAAATTGTGGTGATCTGGTCGAGCAGGGCCAGAGCTTCTGCTTTGGGACGCTGGAAGCAGTTACGTCCGATGATGGAACCAAAACCGCCGCCGGCGTTGATGCCACGGATAGTGTCGAGAAGGCTGTCGCTGCCTGTGGTCTCGCCGCCTGAGAAGATGACGATACGACGGCCAGCGAAAGACGACTGGATGACGTGACGGACGCGGGCTTCAAGGGTCGAGATATCGATCTTCTGCTCTTCATAGACCTTTTTTGCGGCCGGCAGAGAGAGGACGTCGGTTGGAGGCTTCACCTTGATGATGTGCGCGCCACAGAGTGCAGCCATATGAGCGGCATAAGCGCAGATATCCACAGCGGTCTCACCAGCTTTGTCGAGCATCGGTCCGCGCGGATAGCTCCACAGAACCACGACCAGACCGGCAGCCTTTGCTTCTGCTGCCAGCTCGCGCAGCTCTTCCATCTGCTCAAAGCAGTATTCCGAGCCGGGATAGATCGTGAAACCGATACCAGCACAGCCCAGACGCAGTGCATCTGCGACGGTTCCGGTAACAGCCTGATCCTTTTCTGTGGCAAGGCTGTTGGAGCTGTTGCATTTCAGGATCAGCGGGATCTGGCCAGCATAGGTTGCTGCACCGCATTCAAGCATGCCGAGTGGCGCTGCGTAACCGTTCAGACCGGCTTCAATGGCCAGCTGGAAATGGTAATGCGGGTCGTATGCGGCCGGATTGGCAGCGAAGGAACGGGCAGGGCCGTGCTCAAATCCCTGATCTACCGGCAGAATGACCAGCTTTCCTGTTCCGGCAAGCTTACCTGTGTTGAGGAAGCGCGCGAGATTGGCCTTTGTGCCCGGAGAGTCACTCTCATAGTTGGAGAGAATTTCTTTTACCCGTGGGGTCAGACTCATTTGGACACTCCCTGTAATTCAGCGCCCGCATGGGGTCTATGAGACCGGGACGCTGATATCAGATACATTTCTTCGTATCTCCGGACAAGAATCTCCGGAGGTACATATTCGTTAAGCTTTACAGCATCCGGGCGCGTTGGGAAAACCTTCGCGGAGACGAGGGATGCAAAGGACTGGACGATAACCGCTTGCGGTCCGCTACGGGACAGGACAATCTGTTTCTGACCAGCATGGAGCGCTTCCATTGCGCGTCCGGCTGCTTCTCCGCAGTCGAGGATGTTGTCGATATCCTTATGTGGAGAGAGTTTCTTTACCAAGGCCTGCCACCATGAGACACCCATGAAAGATGCAGCGTTTTCAGGAGAGACAAGGGTGACAGAAACATCGAGGTTGCGTCCGGCAGCCAGTGCAGCCCGGCCTGTCGCATATGAGCAGCATTCTGCAATCAGCCTCATCTCTGCCACACTCCTGATGCAGGTATCCGCGCAAGGTGGTCGGCACAGCTGACATTCTCCGATCAAAAGGCCTGCTGACCGTGACCGAGCGGAGAAATAACGACGGACAGAATTTTTTCGTCCTGCTCATAAGATATGGAGCAGATATAGTGTGTGCTTTATTGTTTTTTAATTTCCGGAGCAAGGTGGGTCAGTGAAATGTCACAATCAGATATGGAACTGAATGGAGTGCGGCAGTCCGGCATCGATAATCCGGTCGATCGGCTGGCTGCAGCTCTTGACAGGATCGCCTGGGCACTGGATCGGAAAGAAGCTGCCGTGGTCCCCGAGAATTGCTCGGCAGATGCAGATCTTCAGGTGGTCGCTGCCAATCTGGATGCGCTGGCGGTGCGGGTTGATACTATCATAGCGTCTCTGCGTGGCGGAGAGGAATAAATCCTTGGCTCAGGTTTCTGTAAAAATTAACGGCTATGTTTATCCGATTGGCTGTGAAGCTGGAGAGGAACGGCATCTCCAGAAGATGGCCCAGGAAGTCGAAAAGCGTGTGGGACGGGTGCGCGCACTTGGGTTCAGCGGCGAATCGAAAGTTCTGGTTCTTGCGGCCTTATTGATGGCTGACGAGATTTCGGATCTTCAGGCGGCTTCCCTGCCAACAGCCACGTTGGAGGCGCTTGAAGCTGGCCAGAAAGCGATCAGGGAGAATGAACTGAGGAAAGCTCAGATAGAATCTCTGACCGAACGCGCGGAAGCCATTGCAGAAGCGCTGGAGCGTGCTAGTTAAAGAGAGCGGGGCTGCCCGATGCGTCAGGCGATTTCATCCCCTGGGCCGATAAGCACTTCCTCGGGAGCTGGCTCTGATGTGATCGTGGTCATGTTATCCGGCGCCCACCTGCACTCGCAGGTCCTGGAGGTTGTAAAGTCCAACGGTCAGGGTGGCTCCGCACTTTCCTGTCATTTCTCATGACAGATGATTCACTGCTTGCTGGGCAGAAATCCCAGGCAAGGCAATATTGGCGCCGTGAGCGCCTGTTGCGTGGTTCCCCGGACATATTTGAAGCCTTGAGTGAAAGACTTCAGCGCTTTCTCATTGAAAGCGATGCCATTTCAATTGCTTCTGTCTGGCCTCTGCCGGGAGAGCCTGATCTGAGGCAATTGAACCGGAATTTGCATGATGCTGGTCGGAGGGTCTGTCTGAGTGTGACGACACCTTTGGGGACACCGCTGCAATTTCGGATGTGGACGCCTGATTGTGCCATGCAGGAAGGGCGCTTCGGCACGATGCACCCCGATGGCCCGCCAGAAACGCCTGATTTGATCCTTGTCCCCTTGCTGGCATTCGATCGTTTGGGAAACAGGCTGGGATATGGCGGCGGATATTATGACCGCACATTGGCGGCTTTTCCCAAAGCACGTGCCGTGGGGTTTGCCTGCGCCTTTCAGGAAGCTGATTTGCTGCCGCACGGATTATATGATCGGCCTCTGTCCTCGATTGTCACCGAACGCGAAGTGATCAGAACTTCGGGTGATGGGGGTTGTCAGGGACAAACTCTGTCGTAAGAACAGGGCAGGAAAGTGACGGCGCCGGACTGGCCGTTTCTGAGGGACGGGGAAGACCGGATGAGGCTGCTTTTTCTGGGTGATATTGTTGGACGAAGTGGCCGTGAAGCGGTTCTGTCCCGCTTGCCTTCCTTGCGTGAAAAATTGCGGCTGGATGTTGTCATCGTGAATGGTGAGAACGCCAGCCATGGCTTTGGACTGTCTCCCGCGATTGCACGAGAACTTATGGAAGCAGGTGCTGACGTCATTACGTTGGGCAATCACGCATGGGACCGCCGTGATCTGATTGGTGAGATCGGCGGGATGAGCCGGGTTATCCGTCCATTGAATTTTCCTCCGGGCACACCGGGGCAAGGTCATGTGATGGTCGAACTGGCCGATGGGCGGAAGCTTCTGGCCGTGAATGTCATGGGGCGGCTTTTCATGGATCCGCTGGATGACCCCTTCCGCATGACGCAGGAACTGCTGTCACGTCATCGTCTGGGCGTGACGATGCAGGCCGCGGTTATTGATATTCATGCTGAAGCCAGCAGTGAAAAATGGTCATTTGCGCACGCATTTGATGGTCAGGTTTCTCTGGTCGTGGGAACGCATACGCATACACCGACAGCCGATCATCGGATCCTTTCGGGTGGAACTGCTTTCCAGAGTGATGCAGGCATGTGCGGTGATTATGACAGTGTCATTGGTATGCAGAAAGCTGCTGCTGTTGCGCGCTTCATTCGCAAAATGCCGGGTGAACGTCTGCAACCTGCGGAAGGTGAGGGGACTGTTGCTGGGCTTATGGTCGAGACCGATGATGCAACAGGTCTTGCGCGCAGGGTTGCGCCGTTAAGGCAGGGTGGTTTGTTGGCTCAGACGATGCCGGATTTTTAGAGGGTGGTGGGTATTTGGTGTTGGATGGGGGATTTTGTGTGGAATTGTCAGTGTTTTTCTGAAGAATTGATGGAAGATATTGTGTTGTTATCTTGAATGTGACTCCAGAGGTAGGGGCCGAAACCATTAACCGATAAGCGATTGATAACGCTTGACTTTTGACGCTTGCGCGAACGACAGAAAAGGTGGTTTGTGTATGATGGCATGCTGTATCTTATGCTTAGCCAAGGCGCAAGTTTGCAACATAGTCAGCAGAAATAGGTTCACCTTGATATTTTCTCGGTCTAAAAGCGAAAAATTATTCGTATAATTGAGCGCATTTTGTTCCGGATATTTTCATGAAGCATGATAATTTGTTGGCGAACACTGATATAGAGAGTGCTGTATCAGAACTGTATGTGAAAGCTGTCGCCGCCAAGGCGGGCTATGAAACCGCGCGACCTGACTTTGATCGGGATTCTATAGATTTGCTCATTCGTGCAGGTGGACGTGTCAGGCCACAAATTGATTTGCAGTTAAAAGCGACAATGGACTTAACTAAGCTCAAGTGTGGTGAAAAATTCTCTTATCAATGTGATCGTAGAACATATGATAATTTAAGGATGCCAACGATTAATCCTCGTTTCCTCGTCGTAATGGAGCTGCCACGCGAATCTGAGGAGTGGATTTCTTTGAGTGCTTCAGAGCTAACCTTAAAACATTGTGCTTATTGGGTGTCGTTAAAGGGACTGAACGATTTACCAGCCGGGCAAAGCAGTTGCTCCGTTCACTTACCCGTTGTGAACCGATTTGATCACATAAGCCTTCAAACGTTGATGGAGAGCGTTCGGACAGAGGCAGCAGCATGAAATTTCATATTACTGATAATGATGCGCTGCAAGCGATTAAGCCCATGGCACTGGCTGCATATGTTCGTGCCGAAGGCTGGACTAGAGTCGAAGCATATGGCGAATTTAGCGATGTATACTCACATGGTAGTAATGAGATTTTGCTTCCAAATTCTGAATACGTTGCCGATTATGCTTCAGTGATCGCAGATGCTTTGAGGCGCTTATCAACGTTTGAGGGGCGCTCTGAAATTCAGCTGTATCGAGATCTGTCAGTTGCAGATTGTGATGTGGTGAGAAATCGCTCGTCCAATGCAGAAAATGATGGCTCGATCAGCGTAGACGAAGGCGTTGCTCTCTTTGTTCATGTAAAAGAGCTTTTATTGTCAGCAGCATGTGCTGCTAAGGAACCAAAGGCTATGTTTAGAGCCGGGGGTATAAAGGATGCCACCGATTATATGAACCGTGTCCGCCTTGGACAGACTGAGCAGGGCAGTTTTATTATCAGCCTAATTGCACCAGTGCCTATGAATTTTTCTAGCGATAGCCAAGGAAAGCTATGGCCGGAGAAGTTCAAAGAGCCATACGAACGTCAGGTGACACGCACGTTGGTTGATGGGTTGGAAGCAGCAAAAAAGGCGGCGGTAGCTGTAATCCAAGGTGGAACACAAGACGTCTTCAGGCGAGCTATAAACAAAGGTCTCAGTGTTAATTCTTGTAACGCCTTGGCTCATTTGACTGAAAGTGGAGATGGGGCTGATTTATCGGTGACATGGGCGCGGACCCGGCCGGCTCCAGAGGCAAGAAGTCGGGTTCAGTTCACTACCGCGGAAGGGGAAATATTTCGCGAGGCTGCTCGTTATCTGCGAGAGGTTGAACCACGTTTTGATGAGAGGATTGACGCTTTTGTCGTTAAACTTGATCGTGGCCCAACCGAGATGTGCGGTAAAATTACTTTAAAGACCTATCTCGATCAAAAGCCGGTATCGATTATTACCAGTTTGCCGCCTTCAGAATATGAGCTCGCTAGCCAAGCTAATAATGAAAAAGTGACTATTTCGCTCAAGGGCGACTTGATTAAGAGAGGTCAGCGTTGGCATCTTGAGAACCCGAGAGACCTTAAGCTGATTGAAGAGGAGTTTGACTAGTTTGGCGCTGTCAAACCTACCTAGAACGACAGACTGTGGGTAGCTTTGCAGCTACCTCGTCTGCCCCTTACGCCAGGGAGGCGCTCCGTCGGACCTAACGGGCCAACTGCGCGGCGGTTTTGTGCCTCAACCACCTTGCTGGCACATTGCGACAAGCCTGCAATATACCATTTACCAACATAGCGCCCGTCATTGCCGCGCCAAGCGGTGCAGAATGACTGTGGCTCTTGCTGGCGAGGGGGAACCCCTCGCACCCCTTTCGCGCCGCATATTGCCCGAACACGCCTGTGTTCTCGGCAATGATCGCATAAAGCGACTTCTTCGTATCCTTTGGCGATTTGCGATAGCTCGGGGGCAACTGGCGCAGAATGTCCGCGAACTGCGCCAGAAGGGCCTGCTTCACTTGACGGATATCACGCACGCAGGTGGCTTCCACAAACAGATCATAGACACGGGTCATCTGTGTGATCATCGGGGGCGACATGCCCTGTTGACGCTTTTGCGCTGAAACCGAGCGGGACAATTCCATGCCCTCGCTGCCGATCAGGCCTCGCAGCCGCGCGACCAGATTCGTCAAAGGCAAGATTGCTTCGGGCCGTGACAAACGCCCCCAAGCGGCGGGCGCGGGCAGAGTCATTGGTGCGCAGGCTGATCAGCAGCACTTTGCTGCCAAGCGCGGTGGGCAGGCGGAGTCGCCAATAATAGGTTGCTGTGCGTCGAACGATGTCGGCAGCAGGCCATTCAGACACTCCCGTAACCAAGCTGACGTAAACGAGAAATAGAGCTTACTGAGGTAGAGTCTTCCACGTCAGGCCAGTCATTCCCGGCGGCAGGGTTGCTTCGAAGACACCACGTGCGACGGCACGTGACAGGACATCGGCAGCAAGTGCGCCAAGGCGAGCGACCGCAAGAGGGCGTGGTCCACTGGGGAGGGGTTTGCGGGCGGTGGACAGGGAGAAAATAACATCGCCGTCGAAAGGTGAGTGGATGGGGCGGATGGAGCGGGCAAGGCCGTCCTGAGCCATCATGGCGATGCGTTTGAGTTCATCGGCATCGAGATCTGCGTCAACCGCGACGCAGGCGATGGTGGTGTTGGCGCGGGCTGCGGGATTGAGTTTTGCGCGTCCCCAATCTTCTTCGTCAACATGCATTGCGCTGCCGCCCAGGCCACCGAATTCATTGCCAATTTCAAGCATGCCAGCCCAGAAATTTCGCGTGCCAGGGACGACAACCGAACCCAGACTGTTCACAGCAACAATAGCGCCGACTGTGATGCCATCTCCTGTGACGAAAGAAGCTGACCCAAGACCGCCTTTGATGGAGCCAGCCTCAGCGCCGTAACCGGCTCCGTGGGTGCCGAGGGCAAATTTCTTCGTGGTGTGTTCGATGGCATTCAGTGCGAGTGACCGGTAGGGAGGGTTAAGGCCCCACTCTTTGTCTCCACCGTTGGCGAGGTCGAACAGGATGGCGGTCGGCACAATGGGGGATGGGGGGACGCCCGGCTGCTTCATCATGCTGAAACCGCGTCCTTTTGCGCCGAGCCAGGCGGTCACGCCATCAGCGGAAGCCAGACCATAAACAGAGCCGCCAGACAGCACAATCGCGTCGATGCTGCGCACAAGATTGCCTGCGGTCAAGGCATCTGTCTCACGTGTGCCGGGGCCACCGCCGCGCACGTCTACGGCGGCGGCGCAGCGTTGGTCGGGAAGAATGACTGTAACGCCGCTTCTGGCTTTGGCATCATGGGCTTCGCCAATAGCTAGACCTGCGACATCAGTGATCAGATTGAGGGCGCCAACATGGCCCGGGCCGGGATTGGCAAGGCCAGCAGCGCGAGCGCCGCGGGAGGAGACCAGAGGGAGAGCCGCCGCGGCAGCAAGGAGAGTGCGTCTGTTCATTGATGTCGCTTTTTTATCTTGTTTGTTTAAGTTTGGGTTTTCCATGATCTTATCGGATATTCATTGCATATGACGATGAAGAATATGGAAAACTTTTCAAAAAGTGAGAAAGATCCTCGTTGCTCTCTAGTAATTGACGGAGGCTCTTACGCCCCATGTGGCGGGCATACCGGCGAGAGCGACATTATCGCCGTTGACAAAGTAATTGCGTTCCACGTCATATTGTTTGTTGAAGATGTTGTTGCCAAATGCGGATATGTTCCAGCGGTTATTTTTCGGCCCAAATCCAATATTTGCACCCCAGAGCGTATAACCGGCGACATTGTACATTGTGCCAAACAGGGAGCGATATGTGGAGCGCAGACTGTAATGTAGTCCGGTTGTCAGTGCGTAATCCCCAAGGTTCCATGTGTAATCGGCAGAACCATTGAGAGTCAGTTTCGGTGCGGCCAGACTGTCGCCTTTACGATTGGCGTAAACACCGACATAGGTTCCGTTGCTGGTGCGATCTGCGCGGAGTACGGAATAGAAATTGTCAAACTGCCCTATGGCCCATCCTCCTGCCTGAGTCAGCTTCAATCCAGGGAGTGGTGACCAGTCTGCTTCGAATTCCAGTCCATAAAGATGGGAATGTGGCGCATTGATGATCGATCCGACCAGTCCGGTTTGTGGATTGACAACGGCAGACTGAATCTGCTGGTTGTGATAATCATAGTAAAATGCAGAGACATTCAGGCGAATATTCTGTTTTGGTAGGTCGAGCTTGTTGCCAATCTCCCATGCGTCAAGAGTTTCAGCCTTGAACGGTTTGGTTGAAACATCAGGAGAATTTGTATTGTATGTTGTAAATCCACCAGATTTTATACCGTGACTATAGCTCGCATAGAGCATGTCTCGTTTGAAAGGTGTGTATTCTATGGAGAATTTTGCAGATGGTTTTGTATATTGATAGTTCTGTCTTGGGCCATAGGGATATTGCCCATCATCATTACCGGTAAGGACATAGGATTGGAAATCGTAGAGTTTACGACTCTCATGTTCAATGCGAAGGCCGCCGGTGATCGAGAGATTGTCTAGAATTTTATATGTTGCTTGTCCAAAGCCGCTGATGGTGTTGACCATCTGTGAATATTTAACTGCACGATCGAATCCATAGGATTGCATAAATCCAGATCTGTACTGATCATTTAGATATTGATTGGAATAATAAATGCCTGCAACCCATGTCAGGCGAGATGTTCCGCGGGATGTCAGGCGGAATTCATTTGCGAAAACATTTGCCCGTGATTTGTAATAAACGTCAGCAATGGCGCCTGAAAAAGCGTCATAGTTATTATATTCCTGTCGGGCAGCGGCATCATAACTGGCCAGTTCGGTGATTCGAACGTGATTGAAGTCCTTGTCAATTCGCAAACTCATACCGCCAGTGTCAATGTGGCTGAAGGGTTTGCTGTTTGGATCAATGCCGATTTCTTTTGCAAATTGCGGTGATGTTCCCCATTGGGTTGTATAACGGTCAGTATCGGCGGGATATACCGGATATTGACCGGGATATAAGGTCGCGAGGGTTGTTAATGGTGAATAGAGATGCAGACCATTGCCATCGGAGCGATCACGCCCGCCATGCAGGTTAAAGGTGATTTTCAGGGTATCTGTTGGAGCTGCTTCGACGATCAGGCGCGCGGCACCGCGATCCACGTTGCCGAGATGAGACCCCATGCTGTCATGCTGCCAGGCCCCGCCTTGCTGAGTCTGCCCTGATAGGCGGGCCTTAATATAGCGACCGATGGGGCCAGAGATATAGCCTTCGACTTTTCCTGCATCGAAACGACCATACTGGCCGCTCAGACCTGCGTGGAATGTATCGGTGGGACGATTTAGGACGTAATTGATCGCGCCACCGGTTGTATTACGGCCGTAAAGTGTTCCTTGGGGACCTCGCAGAACTTCAACACGATTGATATCGAACATCATGCCATTGCTGACGAAAGGTACTGGAATTGCGACTTCGTCGAGGTAAATGCCAACAGTCGGGGCGTTGTTACTGGCATAATCGTTGAAGCCGACGCCGCGAATAGTAAAAGATGGTTGGCCACTTCCAAATTGCGGCGTGATCTGAAGAGAGGGCGTAAGATATTGTAGATCAAATACAGTGTTAACATTTCGTGCAACGAGTTCTTTTCCACTTACGACACTGATCGATGTGGGCACACGTTGCGCAGTTTGCGTGCGACGGTTGGCGCTTACGGTTATTTCTTCAAGACGTGATGCATTTGCAGTGGATGAGGGTTTGTGCGGAGGCTCGGCTTTCTGAGTATTTGTCGTTGATTTCGTTGTTACAATATGGGTTGCCGGTTTTTCTGTCGCGACCTGCTTCGTTGTAGCTGCGTATGTGGATGAAGCTATTGTGCAGAGAAAAGTAGCTGAAAGCAGTTGCCGAGGCAGGCCGGCAGAGCGAATCCGCAACAGATTTATGGGAAAAGAGGTTTTTACCGGCAGCATGGTCATCTCCGTGTAGTATGAACTCAGTGACTGACTGACGATAAATGTTGCATATGCAGAATAAAAAAAGCGATATCAAAAACTGGAGCAGGGTGGTACGTTTTCTGTAGCATAGTCGGTTTTTCTGGTCTTTTTGGAAAAATTGATGTGTGGAAACTAAAAGGAAAAACGACGTCTTATGGACGCCAGATGCTGACGGGCAGATTCAGCATCACCTTCGCGCATTTGTTGGTGAGTAAGGGCGGCTATATCGGGTCGGACCGGGATCAGGGGGCGATTGGTGGACATGGCTATGCACTGTACCTGGGCTGCGCGTTCCAGATAATAGAGATCATCCCATGCTTCTGCGATGGTGGGCGCTGTGACCATAACGCCGTGATTGCGCATGAACAGGATATCGGCACTGCCCAGAGCCTGTGCAATTCTATGACCTTCCTTTGTATCGAGAGCTAATCCATTGAATTCAGGATCGACAGCGATACGTCCATAGAACTTCAAGGCAGTCTGACCGGCGAATATAAGCGGATCACCTTCTGTCATGGCGAGCGCTGTCGCATAAGGCATATGTGTGTGGAAGGCAACCAGCGCTTTGGGGCAGTTTTTGTGGAGTTGGGCATGAATATAAAATGCCGTTGCTTCCGGCATGCCGTCTCCAGCGACAACATTGCCGTTATAATCACAAATCAAAAGATTTTCGGGAGTAATTTCGCTGAATGCAAATCCATAGGGATTGACCAGAAACAGATCACCATGACCCGGGATGACAGCCGAAAAATGGTTACAGATCCCTTCTTCGAGGCCGAGTTGCGCGGCCATTCTGAAGCAGGCGGCAAGATCTTTGCGGGCTTCTTGTATCGCATGAGTTTCCAAGGAAAAACGTCGGTTATGATCGTTGTGCAAGGTCCCTTCATTCAGCATGGGAGCGAGATGATGCGCCATAATTTTTGATCTCCTGTGTCAATATGGAAATGATCTCAGACAAACTCACATGATGGTTTTCTTATATCTCAATCTTTGGGTCGTGCTGAGGTGAAATGGAGCATGTTTGTTGAACTGAGTGACGCGGAACAGACGGATGAACGATAATTGCATATCATTATATTTTTATGGACTTGAATTTTGATGTTGCCATCAGGGCGGCTGCCGTGACGATGGCAGCATTGAGTAACAAGCCAATGAATCCGACATTTACGCCTTGAGTAGGAATGGAGAAAAAACCGAGGGAGAGAGACACTATCTCCCCCCCTATGAAGCCGGCAGCGATAAAACGGGGCCTTACGGATAAATTCAGAACCATACATAGAATTGCTGGAACAAGCTGAACAATTCCAAAGTAATATACGGTGGTCAATACAGGCATCAGAGCCGAGAAATGCATTGCAGCATAGACCGAGAAAGCCAGATAAATCGTGATGACGATTTTAGCGTAGAATTTCTGTCGGTTGTCGGGCACATTTTTGATAAGGTTATGTGTCACCAGCGACCCGATTGAGAGACAGATGCCGGCAAGAATGACAAGAGCCGAGAGGGTGCAGGCGGCTGCGACAAGGGCGAAGCCCCATGACGGCAGGAGCGTGGAAGCAACAGTGATGAAAACCGAATTTTGTCCGGTTATCTTCAGACCACTGGCGTCTGCATAAAGTGCGCTGAGAAGAAGTAGGGGAAACATCAGCATATAAAGTGGCATGATAATCTGGTTGCGTCTGACCGTGCGCGCAGATTTCGCTGTAAAAATGAAAGCAATGGTTTGAGGGGCAACGCAGAAACCGATGGCCTGAGTGAAGATGGTTGTGATTGCGTAGACATTTCCCTGCGGTGTTGAGAGTGGCATTGCACGGCTGGCAGCGGCCAATGCATGCCAGGAGCTTTTGTGCAGCACAGCAACGGCAATCAGAACGATGGCGACAATGACAATAGTGTCCTTGATGGCAGATACGAAAGCTGGTCCACGGACACCTGAAAAAGCAAGCCAGGAGAAAGTCAGAAGCGCTGCTCCGGAAGCGACGAGCAGAGGTGAAATGGACCAGTGAAATTCTGCGATCGTCGCAAGAAGTCCCGCCATCTGGAGTTCACCGAGTGGTAGCAGAAAAAATATGGCACTTATGGTTACGCAGATTTCAAGAAACCGGCTTTGATAATGGGCTTTGATCAGGTCTGCGAATGTGAGGGCTCCGTAGCGTTTTCCGGCTTTCCATAAGAGAGGATTAAGAAAATAGCCTACAGGATAAGCCAGCACGATATAGCCAAGAAACCAGTCGATGAAAGGCAGTCCCTGATGCATGGCTGCAGCGGGAAACCCCATGATGCTGCCAATGCTGTAAGTTTCTCCAACCGTCAGCAGAAATACGAGGATGCCTCCAAATTGGCTGGAGGCTGTGAAGAAATCTCGACTGTCCTGTTTCGTATGATTATGTCTGGAAAAAAGCGCGACACCAAATGAGAGAACGATGATTGCAGCGAAAACAATAGAGGAAGTCATCAGATTATTCTTCCCCCTGAGGATCATGTCTTTCTGACATCCATGCGAGCGCCATACACAGGGATGTCAGGGGAAGGCAGATAAAGAGCCAGATCAAGGCCGCTGGAAAACCACCGATTGTCAGGGGGCTTGATGAAAGCCAGGGCATGGGAACAAGCACAGCGAAGAATGGAATACCAAGCCCGACAGTAACCTTGAAGAGAGATGACATTGGAGGCTCCATTCTTCTGTGGTTCAGACGGTTATTCTTCAATATCCGGCAGGTGTCCCTGATGGGTGACTATGGATGGCATATCAATGGGAGGGTGGAGTTGGCCAGTTTGTAACAGGCCCAGCCAGTGTTTCCCATATGGAGCCAAGTTGCAGCGCTTCCAGATCTGCAAATCGGGGTGTAACAATCTGGAGACCAATGGGCATGCCATCTTTTGAAAAGCCGCAGTTAAGAGATATGGCTGGCTGTTCCGACATATTCCATGGCACAGTATAGACGATGTGATCAAAAGGCCGGTGCGGGTCATTGGTCGGGCCGGGATATTCGGCGGGAAAGCTGACATTGGGTGTGGTTGGTGACAGGACGACATCCACAGTGTCAAAGAGGGCAGCGCAGGCTCTGCGCATTGCAAAGGTCTGGCCAAGCCCATCGACTGCCTGAATGGCATCGATGTTCTTTCCCCGTGAGGCCCATTCCCAGATATAGGGGAGGACCTTTTCCTGATCTTGTTCCGGGAGTTTGCGAAGTTCAGCCCAGGAGCGGACAGACCAGAAATCATCCAGACCTGAGAGCATTTCCTGCGTCATGACGGGTGCTACTGGGATGATTTCAGCACCAAGAGCCGCAAATTTTCTGGCAGCATTTTCAACGGCTGTACGGATTTCATCTTCAAGAGGGAGGCCGCATCCAGGTTCGAGCATCAGGCCGATTTTCAGCCCTTTGAGATTATAGCCTCGATACCAGGATTCCCAGTTGATGTTGTTGCGTGGGAGGCTGGTGGCGTCGCGACTGTCTGGTTCGGACAGTGTGGGCATCATGAGTGCGGCATCACCGACATTGCGGGTCATAGGACCAGCGCAGCGGCCAATATAGTAAGGGTCAACAGGAATTCGACCAAGGCTGGGCTTGAAGCCAACAATGCCGCACCATGCGGCGGGGAGACGGACGGAGCCGCCTATATCGGTTCCTACATGCAGCGGGCCATAACCGGCTGCTGCCGCTGCTGAGGCTCCAGCGCTGGAACCGCCCGGATTGCAGGACAAGTTCCATGGATTGCGTGCCAGAGTGTGAAACGTTGAAAGTCCAGATGAAAGCATTCCAAAATCTGGAACAGTCGTCTTGGCGAAAATGATCGCTCCTGCTTCTTTCAGGCGGGCAGCAATCGGGGCATCGGCGGTGGCAGGAATGAGCGGACTTGCGGCGCTTCCCTGTGGCACTGGATCTCCTTTTGTGGCGATCAGTTCCTTGACGGTTACGGGAAGGCCATCAAGCGGCCCGATGGGCTCTCCACGCTGCCAGCGATCTTCTGATTGCTTTGCATTGGCGAGATATTGATCTGGTTTATAAAGGTAAAGAGCCCCGAGTGCGGGTTCCCATTTACTGATGTGAGATATGAGCGCCTTGGCATATTCAAGGGGAGACAGGCTGCGGGTTCGGAATTGTTCAAGGAGATTTCTGCCTGATAATTCGAGCATATTCCGATCTCTTTTCTGTTTTTAACGTATAGTCAGATATTTATGATTTCGATTTTGCATCAAATTTGGAAAAATCGGCAACTGTTTTACTTCTGCTTTCTTGTGAGCAGTCCGCTACGCAAAACGCGGCACACCGTTTTCAGGTAAGGCGTGCCATAAGTTCACCTATCTGCGTCGCGGCCATGCGTGCGGCGTAGGACAAAGGGCGATGAGAAGCCCTGAGAAGATCAAGTGCGGTGGGGACTTGTAAACGTGAAGGAAGCGGGACAGCGCAAAGGAGCCCTTTATCGATGAAGGAGCGACATGTGAACTCAGGCAGTAGCAGGACAGCACATCCACGCACCGCGAGGTCGATCTGAAGATCAAATGCTCCGCTCATGAACACGGGATCAAAGACGGGTTCGCCGGGTTTGATGACACGATCGAAAGCTTGCCGGACGAGATAGCTTGAATCTGGCAGGGAGAGAGCGTGATTGCGCAGATCATGCAAGGAAATATCTTTATTATTACGCAAGGGATGATCTGGAGCCATGATCGCAGAATGAACAACCGGCAACCGTGCACAAAGAGTCAATTCAGAGATATCTGGTGCGAAAAGGGTAAGCCCGAGATCGGCCTCACCCGAGAGTAGCGCGTCACTGATTGCCGGAGCCCCCGACATTTCCACGACAAATCTCAGGCCGGGATAGCTGCGTTGGAGTGTCCCCAATGCTGGAGCGACGACACTGGTGAGTGTGCTGCCGGAGGCTCGGATTTTAACCGTTCCGGATCGGAGCCCTTTAAGATCTTCGACCCTGCGCTGGCTGACAGCCATTTCCCGGGAAACACGGGCGGCGGATTCCATGACCACTTCTCCGGCGGCGGTCAGACGCACACCGTGCTGTTCGCGTTCGAAGAGGGGTGTTCGGAAAAAATATTCCAGATGTTCAAGCTGACGTGTCAGCGCTGTCGGTGTGATACCGATTTTCTGGGCAGCACTGCGAAGTGATCCTGTTTCAGCAAGGACACGTAGATAGTCTAAGGCTTTGATGTGCATTCATATTTCCCTGCCTGCCATGAAGCCATGGACGGGGAATGTCACCACAGTCATTCCGATTCTGCAACACAGAACGGCGTGACGGTCCTGAATAAGGACAAAT
>JAAYUA010000197.1 GCA_012517935.1 Acetobacter sp.
GAGTCAGGCAGGTGCACTTGTTCGTAGCGAAGCCATGGGACTCTGGTGGGCCTCTATTCCGAAAAACCAGTGGCCCGATAGCGATCAATGGCGCGACTTCGTGTTGGGAAACTGGGATCCTATTTATGGCGATCGTCGGCAGGAAATCGTCTTCATTGGAACTGCTGAGATGAACGAGCCTGCACTACGTCGTGATCTCGATGCCTGCCTTGTGCCCGAAACCAACAGTTTTGATCCAGCCCGTTATGCCCATCTGCCAGATCCATTTCCTATCTGGCGGCGTCAGTCAGAAAGTTTGGAATCCGCCTGAAAGATACGATTATCAAACACTAATTTTTGCTTGAGGGATCACCAAAAATGAAGACGCGCGCTGCTATTGCATGGGAACCAAACATGCCGCTCGAGATTGATCTGGTCGATCTCGAAGGCCCTAAGGAGGGTGAGGTTCTGGTCAGGATTGTGACCACGAGCCTGTGTCATACCGATATGTTTACCCTTTCAGGGCATGATCCTGAAGGACGCTTTCCGTGCATTCTCGGCCACGAGGGGGTGGGTATCGTCGAGGATGTGGGCAAAGGTGTTACTTCTGTTGTTCCGGGCGATCATGTCATTCCGCTCTACATTCCCGAAGATCCGAACTGTCCGATGATCCGTTCGGGCAAGACCAATCTCTGCTCGACAATCCGTGAGACACAGGCTCTCGGATTAATGCCTGATGGAACCAGTCGCTTTTCCTATAAGGGACGGCAGATTTTTCACTATATGGGCACAAGCACGTTCAGCGAATACACCGTTCTTCCTGAGATCGCGGTTGCGAAAATTACCAAGGATGCGCCCCTTGCCAAGGCAAGTGTCATGGGGTGTGCCGTACCAACCGGCATGGGGGCTGTGCGAAATGCTGCAAAGATTGAGCCGGGCTCCACGGTTGCGGTCTTCGGCCTCGGCGCCATAGGTATGGCCGTTATCCAGGGGGCAGTCATGGCCGGTGCCTCGCAAATCATTGGCGTCGATACCAACCCCGCGAAATTCCTGCTGGCGAAAAATCTAGGGGCGACAGATCTGGTCAATCCGACGGATCATACCGATCCGATCCAGAAGGTGATCGTTGAGATGACGGGCGGCGGAGTGGATTATTCCTTCGAGGCGATCGGACGTGTCGATGTCATGCGCGCAGCGCTGGAATGCTGCCACAAGGGCTGGGGCGAGTGTACCGTCATCGGTGTTGCGGGGGCTGGAGAGGAAATTTCCACCCGGCCACTCCAGTTGATTACAGGACGTGTCTGGCGCGGAACGGCCTTTGGAGGCGTGAAAGGGCGTTCGCAGCTTCCCGGGATGGTGGATGAGTGGCTGGCCGGAAAATTCAGTGTCGATCCCTACATTACGCACAACATGACGCATAACCAGATCAACAAGGCTTTCGATCTGCTGCATCGTGGTGAAGCTATTCGTTCCGTCATGCACTACCAACCTGATGAAACCATGTCGCACGACCTGCCCGGCGAAATTCTGGTGGATGCCTGACATCCAATTTCTATTACATGATGATTTAAACTATAGAAATAAAGGATCAATTCATGCTGAGACCAAATCCGCGAGGCGACTATCCCGTAGTGGCGGAGAGTGCCTTCGTTGATCCGACGGCTATTTTGTGTGGCCACGTGATTGTTGAAGATGATGTATTCATCGGACCGTACGCTGTCATTCGTGCAGATGAAGCGGATGAGAATGGAGCAGTCGAACCGATACGGATCGGTAAGGGTTCAAACATCCAGGATGGCGTTGTCATTCATTCCAAGGATGGCGCGGCGGTCACGATCGGGTCGAGAACCTCAATCGCGCATCGTTCGATCATTCATGGCCCATGCACAGTAAAAGATGATGTGTTTATTGGTTTTAACTCAGTTATTTTCAATTGTACGGTCGAGCGGGGATGTGTGGTCAGGCATAATTCCGTGGTCGAAGACTGCGTATTGACAGAAGGGTTTTATATTCCTTCGACAACGACAATTCATTCAAACACCGATCTGTTGACTATCCCCCAGGTTACGAAAGACGCCACGGCGTTTTCCGAGAGCGTGGCAGAAATGAACGTTAGCCTTGCCCGCTCTTATCGACGCATCGCCAATCAACTTTAACCTGATGTGAAAATGCAAAAGGGTCGGAAAAAAGGTTTATTATTCTATGTGTTGCTGCTGGGTGTAACAAAAATTACATCCAGTAATGCCGGGGACTACGAGCTTCCTGCTATGGTGCAGGAGGTTATCCCGAAAGATTGCACGCATTATGCACATAATCCGTCAGGGCGGCTGGCCTATCGGATGGGTAGATTTCCAGAGAACAAGGGTCACATTTGGATCGTCCCCTGCACGGTCAGACTGTCGGAAACAATGCAGGTCATGGTCCGGACAATGCCCTCTTCACCTGTGGAGCTTCTGACATTCAGGCAATGGGACCATGGTGTCTGGAAGACGTCACCCTATCTGTTCAATGTGACCTACGATGACCAGTCAGGTGTTCTGACGTCGCTTCATCGAGATGACAGTCTAGGGGATTGTGGCACCTGGACTGTCTGGCAGGCTTCAGGAGCAGATTTCATAATGCAGCGACTGGATGCCAAGACAGAGTGTGACGGTCGGGAAGGTCCTTATCGCACTCTATATCTCTATCCGGGAAATCGACCGTCATGATGAAAGAAACTGGAACAGAACCGGGTCATCATACCCTGTTTATGACAAATACGCTCTCGGGACGAAAGCAGAGATTCCAGCCTCGTGATCCGAGAAGAGTTACACTGTATGTTTGCGGCCCGACTGTCTATAATTACGCTCATCTGGGTAATGCCCGTTCAGCAGTTGTCTTTGATCTTCTGTATCGCGTCCTGAGACAAAAATATTCGCATGTGCTCTATGCACGTAACTTCACAGATGTCGACGACAAGATCAATGCTGAAGCCGCGTGCACGGGTGAACCTATCAGGGTGCTCACGGATCGTTTTATCGAAGCGTATCGTTCCGATATGAATGCGTTGGGTCTGCTTACCCCCGACTTTGAACCACGTGTGACCGACCACATTCCCGATATCATTTCGATCATCAGTCGTCTTATCAACAGGGGGCACGCCTACGTCGCGGAAGGGCATGTGCTTTTTCATGTACCATCTTTTGAACAATATGGTGCACTGTCAGGTAGGAAACAAAAAGACCTGATGGCTGGAGGGCGTGTAGAGATTGCGCCGTTCAAGCATGACCCTGCCGACTTTGTGTTGTGGAAGCCATCGTCGTTCGATCTTCCAGGCTGGGAGAGTCCTTGGGGGCGTGGCAGGCCCGGGTGGCATATTGAGTGCTCGGCGATGACCGAAAGCCAGCTTGGTCTGCCGATTGATCTTCACGGAGGAGGGCAGGATCTCATTTTTCCCCATCATGAAAACGAAATTGCGCAAAGTGTCTCTGCTCGTGGTGGCGCAGAATATTGCGGGTTCTGGGTTCACAATGGTTTTGTCACTGTCGAGGGGAGAAAAATGTCGAAGTCCCTTGGCAATGTCGTACTTGTTCACGATCTCCTGAAGAAGGCTGAAGGAGAAGCCATCAGGCTTGCACTGCTATCAGCGCATTATCGGCAGCCTCTGAACTGGTCAACGGAGCTTCTTAAAAGATGCAGCCGGACTCTGGAGCGTCTGCGTCGCCTTATCTCGGACACAGAAGACCTCGCTATGGAGGATATTATCGATAAATCTGTGGAGCCAGGTGTTGGACGAGCACTTGACGACGATCTTAACACGCCAGCTGCACTGCGCGCCCTATTCGAGACTGCCAGTCGTCTGCGTCATGCAGAAGTGCCGTCTGTACGTGTTCGGCTGCGAGCAGACTTACTAGGCGGCCTTCGCCTGTTGGGGTTGTTGCAGAGAGAAGAAAGAGCGTCTCTTTCCGTTGCACCAGAGGCAATTATATTGGATTTGATGCAGCGTCGGTCTGAGGCGCGTAACAAGCGTGATTTCGTTGAAGCCGATCGGCTGCGTAACGTGCTGCTCGCTCGGGGAATTGTCCTTGAAGATACGACACAGGGAACGCGCTGGCGCTTATGAGAGCTGTGCACGGGTGAGGGATTTTTTGGGATTATCTGTATTCGATGAGGAAAAAATGACATTGTTCGTCATTTTCTCCATGCTAGAAACGTTACATAGCGGATTGCATGATGGATGTTATCGCTGCCCTATCATGCAGCTGTAGCGAGGATATTAAGGGTCCGTCTAAGATTATAAGTAATGGCTGTGACATGGATCTGGAAAGCGGCCCAGGTGGGCCGCCCCACGCACTGTGGAGGCCCTGCAGGAGGCCGTGTGCGCCGCCATCGACAACGTTCTGCATAAAGCAGGCAACCGCGTGCTTCACCGCCGCAGGGTATGAGCCAGATTGATCAGATTATGCTCTAGTGAGCATTGATATCTCGCTTCCACGTACATGCACCGTACATAGCAAGTAAGGCAAATACAGCATATAGACTGGCTGTTAAGAAGTCTGCGCGATGAAAAAAAAGCCATGTATATATAAAGTCAACAAAAATCCATAAATACCAGTTTTCTATATATTTTCGCGTTGTCCATAAAGAAGCCAAAAGACTTAAGCACATCAAAACTGAGTCAATATAAGGTTGTGGATCTTCAGTGAAGTGGGAAAAAATATATCCAATGGGAAGACCTATGCAAGCTGTTAGCACGATCTGAGTTATAAGATTTCTGGGTATGAACGATTGGAAATGGCTGTGTTCTTTTTGAGATTTTCTTGGAGTTCTCCATGAATACCAGCCATATCCAAGAATGATGAAATAGACAGCTTGCAACAGCATGTCGCCATAAAGGTGCCAGAGATAGAATTGGCGTAGGTAGAGGATGACCCCAACCATGCCAACTGGCCAGCACATCATATTACGTCGGGCTGTAAGCCAGACTCCTGCGATATTGATAACGACTGCGGAGACTTCCAAAGAAGGCACGTTTTCTTCTCACGTCCAATTATAAGGAAATAAATTCACGCTGGATTTGTCGCTAGTGGCAGTTCAGGATCTGCTGACCATTCCTGTAACGACCCATCATAAAGAGTCGTATTGAATTGTCCGACAAGTGTCAGAGCCACAGCGACAACGGCCGCAGAAATACCTCCTCCGCAATACAGAACAAGAGGAGGGGTTTTGTTTGTTAGTAATGGTTGAAGAATGGTCTGCAATTCTGGCACGTTTTGGTAGAAACCCTTCGTGTCTAACAGACTGCGTGCGGGCAAGTTCAAACTGCGGGGAATATGTCCGCGCCTGCTGTAGCGGGTTGGAGTTGTGCCATCAAACACATTTTTGGATAAGGCGCAGATAAGTGTGCCATTTTCCGTTCCGTTGACGATGCGAAGCACACGTTGGCGGTCGCACCAAAGTTCGGGCTGGAGTGTAAAGGTAGTATGTGACCTTTCTCTCCTGTTAATGTTTTCCAATTGGGGCAAGCTATTTTCTGTGGTGGTTGGTTGTCCCGCATTTTGCCATGCACTATATCCGCCATCCAGAATACGTGCGGCAATACCAACGCTACGAAGCATCCACCAAAGTCGCGCGGCCCAGAAACCATCGGTTTTATCGTACAGAACAGGCGTGATCTGAGGGGTAATGCCTTGTGTTGCAAAGCGTATGGCAAGGTCTTCCAGAGGAGGGAGGGCAAAGCTGAAAGATTTGGACGTATCGGCAAGGTCGTGCGTCAGATCCAGATGTTGCGCGTTGGGGATATGTCCTTCTCGCCATTGCGCTCGGCCAGATTCAACCCGGTAATCTCCATCAAATCGGGGGGAAGGGAGTACAACGCTGGTATCAAAAATAGCCAGCATTGGGTCTTGTCTACGTTCAAACAGTTCGGCAACGCTGATAAGGGGGGATACGGAATGTGCCATGCTGGTTATGGGGCCTTGCTGCCAAGTGTGTGAAGATGTCTGGTAAGACGTTGCCCTTGTGGTTTGGCAAACCAGTCGGCATGCCCCAGAAGGTAGCTGTCGTAAGCCAGAGTGGCATTTTGTCTGTCGTTCAGAAGACTGGAAAAATAGTCTATTTCGCTCAATGCAAAGTCAGCGTGCACAATTGGAAGTATACCGGCCAAAGCTTTTATATCTGCAGTGCTGAGTAGCGTGATGCTGGAATAACCAGCGAGTAATGCTTCCAGTTGATCCAAATTGGCAGTGGGAGCAACGCCATTTTCCATATCCAGCCAGGAGATCAAATTACGCTCTATGGCGGTTGCGAGATCGAATAATGCAGAGCTTTTGCTCGCCAGGCCAAAATCCAGAACTGAGGAGACCGTCCCGTTCGATCCGGTAGCAGACCAGAGCAGATTGGAGGCATGCCAGTCTCCATGTGTCCAAAGCCGGGGAGCGACGCGCAGAATGTCGTGCGCGTTGGCATGATAGGGTGCAAGCAGGTGTGTCTGGATGTCGTGTTTCCAATTCCGTTCACGCAGAAAGCTGGCCAGTCCCGGTCGAAGATCCAGATCTACGCTAAGAGCCTGCAAGGGGTCTTGCTGGCGTATAAGCCTGTCATTGGAGACAAGCAGATGTGTGCTGCGAGCGGGAGCGTTATAATGCTTGAGCGCCTTATGCACCCGTGCCAGCATGGCACCCGCAGCATAGGCATGGCCTGTATTGAAAAATGGGGTCCATGACGTGCGATCCTGATACAAGTCCAGACCTATAGCGATGTCATGCACTTCATAGGTCCATCCATCGTGGAGGAGCGTCGTTTTCCCACTTGCTGTTTCCAGCAAAGAAGCAACTGGAATATTTTGCTGTTTCAGGTGCCGGATAAGGGCATGTTCCTCTTCCAGATTGCGCGGTGTGCGCAGGGCATGTCCATGGCGTTTAACAAATAACAGACTATGGTCGGTTCTTATTCTGGCGGCCGCAGAAAAGGGGCGCGGACTACGCCACAGAATGGCTTGCAGCTTACCCGCACGTGGAAAATGGTGCAGAACCTTCTCAAGTTCTGCTTCTTTTATATCAGGCCAGTCTGTTTCTGTCCGGGCGGAGCCCATGCCATGTGTATATGGAGCCGTCATTGTCTGTCCGCTCATGAATATTCCTGCACGGATTGACGAAAATCCTGTTCAATAATGGCCGAACGCCAGATATTCCTATCAGACACAATGGCATTTTTTGCCAACCAATGTGTGTATTCCTCCATAACGTCCGGCCGCAGTTCTCCCCATTTACCGTTGTGCAGCCATGTGGGTGCAATGGCTTTAAGAGATTGGCTAAGTAGTCCTTTAGAAAAATAC
>JAAYUA010000198.1 GCA_012517935.1 Acetobacter sp.
ACACCGTACAACGGTTTAGCAAACCGCCGCCTTCAGCCACTCGGCCACCCCTCCGCCGAAGAGCGTGCTCTTTACGACACGGCGTCTGCGTGGACACCTCTAGAGGGTTCTGTCTTGTTCGTCAAACGGGATTTATATCGTTCTGCAACTTCTGATTCACGTGGCTCTGTGGCAGGTCATGAACCCATGTGCCGTTTTATATAGGATGGAATCGCATATGCCTGTTTCTCCGGCTTTTCGGCCTTCCATGGCGCACATGGATCTGGGTGCGGAATTTTATGATCCTGTCACTCCTGCGGATTTCCCGAAGCATATTTTGCGGCACAGGGATCAGGAAGCGGCGGCCAGTGTCGGTCTGGAAATGCTGACGGATGAAGAATGGATTGCGCATTTCGGCCGTTTCGAGCCATTGCCCGGCACATTCCCGCGGCCTCTCGCACTGCGTTATCACGGACATCAGTTCCGGCATTACAATCCTGATCTGGGCGATGGGCGTGGTTTTCTGTTTGCGCAGATGCATGATGTGACGAATGGAAGGCTGCTGGATCTGGGGACAAAGGGCAGTGGCCGTACTCCCTGGTCGCGTGGGGGCGATGGGCGTCTTACGCTTCAGGGTGGCATACGGGAAATTCTGGCGGCGGAAATGCTGCGCGCCCTGCAGGTCAATACATCCACGGCGTTCAGCCTGATTGAAACGGGTGAAAACCTGCAACGCCACGATGAAGCCTCTCCGACACGTTCGTCGGTTCTGGTCAGGCTGAGTCATTCACATATACGTATCGGCTCATTTCAAAGGCTCGCTGCATTTCAGAAGAAGGACGAAATTGAGAAGCTCGTCCATTATGTTCTGGAAACCTATTATTCCGACCTCCCCGAAGATGATTTGCGCATTCCGGCACTCCGTCTCTTCGATGCGGTCTGTGATCGTGTTGCGGAAACGGGTGCACAATGGATGGCGGCGGGATTTGTCCATGGTGTTCTCAATACGGACAATATCAACATTACCGGGGAGAGTTTTGATTACGGACCATGGCGTTTCCTCCCGCATTATGACCCACATTTTACAGCGGCCTATTTCGATCATGAAGGTCTTTATGCCTATGAACGGCAGCCAGAGGCATTGCAGTGGAATCTGGCACGGTTTGGCGAATGCCTTCTGGATTTGGTCGCGTTTGAAGATCTGAGAGAGGTCCTTGCTGGCTTTTCCGCAAATTTTGCACTGGCTCTTGATGCGGCATGGTTGCGCCGCTTGGGGCTTGCGGCCCGGGAACCAGAGAAAAATCGTGCCTTGCGGATTGCCGTGACCGGGTTCCTCAAGGAGAGCGGAATCAGCTTCTCGGCATTTCCATTCGACTGGTTCGGGGGATCGGGTCGGGCGCAGCAGGCATGCTCCGGGCCTCGTGCAGCATATTACGATTCGGAATCCTTCATTCCTGTGCGGGCGGCATTGGAAAACTTTTGTCCACTTCCGGGCGTGGAAATGGGACATTCGTTTTTCGGACGTGATATGCCGTGTGCTATGCTGCGGGAGGATGTGGAGCGGGTATGGACGCCGATTGCAGAACAGGATGACTGGAATGGGTTCCAGAACCTGCGGGCCGAGATCGCGTTGATGCGTCAGGCTTTTGCCATAAAAGACTGAAACACTGACGTTATGGCCCTATTCTGAATGGTCTGGATCGGGTTAGACCCGTAATATGCCTTTCAAGTGGCTTTTTATGTAACTGAAACACAGGATTATTATTCTTGGCGCGTCCCGATCAGGCCTTCCGTCCCTCCGGAGGACTCTCAGGATTCCGGCGCAGTCTTGTTATTGCCGGAGGTGTCGGCATCTGGCTTTTGGCTGTCGTCCTGATTCTGGTTCTCTGGTCCTATAATCCCGCAGATCCCTCATGGAATACGTCAACGACGGCCGAGGCCAGTAATTTTCTGGGCTGGCCGGGGGCATATCTGGCAGATTCCATATTGCAGAATATCGGTATGGCTTCGGCTTTGATCGTGCTGGCCATGGTGACATGGGGATGGCGCCTGATTCGGCATCAGCAACTATCGAAATTCGCCCTGCGTTTCGTCCTGCTTGTGGTGCTGCTTCCGCTGGTTGGAGCCCTGTTTGCCGCTTTGCCACAGCTTTTCACGGTTATATCCGCACCATCATGGCCGACAGAAGCCGGGATGGGCGGAGGGCTGGGACTTGCTCTGGCAACGGCGGCTCTTGGTGCCGCGTCTGCCGTGATTGGTCCGGCTGGCGGTGTGATCGTCTGGTTTTTCGGACTGATTGTGGCCTTGATTCTGGGGGCGCTGGCCTTTGGTCTTGATAAGAGCGAGTGGAAAGCCGTCGTCAGGAGTTTTGTTACTTCCGTGATGTTTGTCGGACGCCAATCCAGTCGCGGGATGCAGGCAACGGTTCGGAAAATGCGGGAATCCGATCAATCGGCTGAGCCTGTGGTCAAGCGTTCGCAACCGATTTCCTCGCCGGTTGCATGGCGGCAGACGCAGGAAGATTCATGGAATGCTCCAGTTGCGGCGCCATCAATCAGAGAGTCAGGATCCACAGCTGTTACGAGAATGGCGGAGGTTGTGCCTTCACCCTCAGCGGTCCCGGCTGCGTTGCAGAGTGCTCTGACAACAGGCGCGCGTTCTGATGAGGAATCCGTGATTGCCCTGTCTGGCCCCGGACCTGCCTCGGCTCCAGTTGTTTCTGCGGGCCATCGGTCGATCGGGATGGCTGCTACTGTGGACAGGCAGGAGACGGTGAGCAGTGCCCATCCCGTTACCGAACATGTCCAAGTCGCACCATCAGGGGATGTTGCGGAGAAGATCCCGCCCCAGAAGGCGAATTTCCTGTCGCGTCTGTTCAAGGCGGGTGAGGGCCGTGACGCGGAACCTTCCGAGGCGAAGGGACGTGATAGCCGGGCTTCGGAAGGAAGCTGGAAACTTCCGCCTGTTTCCCTGCTGCGGATATGTCCTCCGGAAATGCAGCAGAACGGGCCAACGCCAGAAATGTTGCATGCGAATGCGCGACTGCTGGAGACAGTGTTGTCCGATTTCGGGGTGCAGGGCCGGATTGTCGATATGCATCCGGGACCGGTGGTGACCCTTTATGAACTGGAACCTGCGCCCGGTATTCGTGCTGCCCGTGTTATCGGTCTGGCTGATGATGTCGCACGTTCCCTTTCCGTGCTGAGCGTGCGTATTGCAACTGTGCCGGGACGCAACGTGATGGGGATCGAGGTTCCGAACGAGGTGCGGGAGACCGTCTATCTTTCGGAACTGTTCCTGCGTCCCGAATGGACGGGCTCCAAAGGTATTCTTGAACTGGCTCTGGGCAAGGACATTGCCGGAGCACCAATCTTCAGTGATCTGGCAAAAATGCCGCATCTTCTGGTCGCAGGCACAACCGGATCAGGTAAATCTGTTGGCGTGAACGCAATGATCCTGTCATTGCTGTTCCGTCATTCGGCAGATGAATGCCGCCTGATCCTGATTGATCCGAAGGTGCTTGAACTGTCGATTTATGACGGAATTCCGCATCTTCTGACACCAGTTGTGACAGAACCCCAGAAAGCGGTGGCTGCCCTGAAATGGGTCGTGCGTGAGATGGACCGGCGTTATCGCAACATGGCGCATCTTCAGGTGCGTAATATTGCGGGATATAATGAACGCGCCACGCAGATCCGGGAACGTGGGGAGGAAGTCACCCGCCGTGTTCAGACGGGATATGATCCTGAAACCGGGAATCCCGTGTTTGAGGAACAGTCATTTTCGATCGAGCCTCTGCCCTATATTGTCGTTGTGATCGATGAAATGGCTGATCTGATGATGACGGCGGGCAAGGAGATCGATGCGGCTGTTCAGCGTCTGGCACAGAAGGCACGTGCTGCCGGAATTCACGTGATCATGGCGACACAGCGCCCGTCGGTGGATGTCATTACCGGCACCATCAAGGCGAACTTCCCGACACGTATTTCCTTTCAGGTCATCAGCAAGTTTGACAGCCGCACGATCCTTGGGGAACAGGGCGCGGAGCAGCTTCTGGGTCAGGGCGATATGCTGTTCATGCAGGGCGGAGGGCGCATTACCCGTGTGCACGGTCCATTTGTGGCGGATAGCGAAGTCGAAGCTGTGGTTTCGTTCCTGCGAGAGCAAGGCGAACCGGTGTATGATGAAGACGTTATTTCGGGGCGTGAGGAAGAGAGCGGGGCAGCCGGAGACGTTGGTGCCGTTTCAGGGGGCGATGGAGATTCCGAGACCTATAACAAGGCTGTCGCGTTGGTAATCCGGGAAGGTAAGGCTTCTACATCCTTTGTGCAGAGACATCTGTCGATCGGATATAACCGCGCGGCGAAGCTGATTGAACAAATGGAAAAGAACGGGATTGTGACGCCGGCGGATCATGTCGGTCGACGCAAGATCCTGATCGGACGTGGATCTGAGGACTGATCTGTCATGATGCGGAAAGTTCCAAGCAAATCACGAGGAAAGCGATTGATTTCCCGCGAAGACAATGCGCCCCCACGTCAGCATATACCGACTGCGGAGCTTCCGTTCCGTGTGCTGTTTCGTTCAAATCGTCTGCTGGTGATTGATAAGCCTGCGGGACTGCCTGTTCATCCGTCACGCACATCATCCGGACCATCGGTGGAAGACTGGTTCCCTCTGATGAGCCGGCGGTCTGACGGGCCATGGCTGGTGCACAGATTGGATCAGGATACGGCGGGCTGCCTTGCTATTGCATTACGCAAGCAGGCGCTGATCGGGTTGCAGGCCGGGATGCCTGATGGAGCCGTGCACAAAACCTACTGGGCGGTGGTTCAGGGACGTCCTGCCGGTGACAGTGGAGAAGTGAATGCGCCTCTGTTGCGGACGGAACAGGGCAGGCGCTGGCGGATGAGTGTTTCACCCAAGGGCGAGTCTGCCCGGACGCGATGGCGTGTGAAAGGGCACTGCGCCAAACGGAATCTTTCCTGGCTGGAACTTGAGCTTCTGACCGGTCGGACGCATCAGATCCGTGCGCATTGTGCTTTTCTGGGTGTCCCGGTCTATGGTGATTCCGTTTATGGTGATCAGACAGGTACCGTTCCTATGCATCTTCTTGCGCAGCGCTGGAGTACTGTCGATGGTGAGACACCTATTGATGCAGTTGCTCCCGTGCCGGAACATATGCAGGCAGCGATGCGGGCATGTGGGTGGTCTGAACGTGATAGCGTTGAAACAGACGGCCTGCCGCTGACAGTTCAGGGAAAATAGAAGAGCGTTCGATAACGCGCGGCCATGAAGGAATTCATGGATGGTTCAGACGGGCATGGCTTCTGTTCCATGCCCGTCTGAAAGATGAAATCAGGAACGCAGATCAACCGGGAGTAGGGCTGCCGGGATATCCTGATAGCATACGGGGCGCAGGAAGCGTTCGATGGCTGCCGTGCCGACGGATGTTGTGCGTGTATCGGAAGTTGCCGGGAATGGACCGCCATGGACCATCGCGTCACAGACTTCGACACCTGTGGGCCAGCTGTTGGCCAGAATACGACCGACGCGACGTTCCAGAACAGGCATCAGCGTGCGTGCATCGGCCAGATCTTCGTCCTGCATATGTAGTGTCGCGGTCAACTGGCCCTCCAGTTTTTCTGTCAGGGCACGCATGGTTGCGACGTCCGGGCACACCACGATCAGGGAACAGGCACCAAAGATTTCTTCCTGCATGACCGGGTCGGCCACGAAATGTGCGGCCTCTGTCTTGAACAGGGCGGCCTGACAGGACGAACTTTCGCCTTCTGGGCCACGTCCAAGGGCTGTGACGTTGGGGCGGCTGCCCAGCTTTTCGACGCCGGCGTCATAAGCGGCATGAATGCCTGATGTCAGCATTGTCGGAGCGGGCGCGGAGGCGAGGGCAGTTTGTGCGGACTGTATGAAAAGATCCAGATCCGGCCCAGCAACACCAAGAATAAGGCCTGGGTTGGTGCA
>JAAYUA010000028.1 GCA_012517935.1 Acetobacter sp.
ATCTGATCACTCATGCTTCCCAGACAGATGATATGGCAACGCGCGTGGAAGACAGTCATGGCGTCTATATGGTCCCAGGATTTGTCGGTCTCGGCGCACCACACTGGGACCCCGATGCACGCGGCCTGATCTGCGGCCTGACGCTTGGTTCCACACAGGCCCATATCGCCCGTGCAGCACTGGAATCCGTGGCATTTCAGACTTATGATCTGCTCCATGCCATGATCGAAGACGGCGCCAGCAAAGCCAGTGCTCTTCGCATTGATGGAGGCATGTCAGCCAACGATTGGTTCTGCCAGTTTCTGGCTAATATGTTGCAGGTTCCTGTGCAAAGACCAGCCAACCTGGAGACCACAGCGCTCGGTGCAGCATTCCTTGCTGGCCTTGCAACCGGGATTTGGTCGGATCTTGATTCAATCGCAGCCACATGGACAGAAGACCGCGTATTTGAACCCGACATCAAGCCTGAACTGCGCGAGACGATGCTGAATGGCTGGCATGACGCTGTTCGTCGCACTTTATCGCCATCTTCATAACGTCGCAGGTGAATGCAGCACGGACCATGATTACTTTGGGAGACAGTGTCAGCACACCGCTCCCAGCTTTTACTTCCCATGAATGCATCCGTTTATTTGCAAGCACCGAATATGAACAAAATTAAATTGGAACCGATCTCGCGATACTTGGATCTGGAAGAAAGAGCGCCTGTGCAGCATGGGTTTCATTCCGCAACACGCCACACAGATGACCGAGCCGCGATGATCCTGCATCATCACCACGTGTGATCAACCAATAAGTCCGACGCAAACTGATCTTTTCCGGAATCACTCTCACCAGACCGGGCGTTGATTCCGCAACAAATGCAGGCAGAACCCCAAGACAGAGACCGGCCTCAACTGCTGCTTTCTGTGCCTGGATACTGGAATTCTGAATTCGGACCTGTCGGGAATCAATCCCGACCTCCGCCAGATAATCCAGAGATGGTGAAAACACGAGTTCATCGACATAACCAGCGAATATATGATTCGCGAGGTCTTCCCGGCTCCTGACCGGTCCATGGCGCCTCAGATAATCGGGGCTGGCATAAATGAACAAACGATAATCCGTCAGTTCTTCGGCATGAAACCGGTCTCCAGAAGGACGGGTGAGACTGATCGCAAGATCTGCCTGACGGCGGGACAAGGAAACAATCTGCTGGATTGTCACCATCTCCACATTCAAATCCGGATTGGCCTCCAACAGCGCCCCGATCCGTGGTGCCAGAAAAAAATTCCCGAACCCCTCCAGCGCACTGATTCGCACCGTGCCCGACAAACCTCCTCCGGCACTGAACGCTACCTCCTGTGCCTCACGTTCCATCGCCTCCACACCGGCAAGAAGTTGTTCACCTTGTCGTGTAAGTCGGTAACCACGCGGGTGTCTTTCGAAGAGCGTGGTGTTTATTGTCTGTTCCAGAGACTGGATGCGTCTTGCAACCGTCGTGTGCTCCACGCCCAGTGCCCGAGCGGCGACAGAAAGCGCTCCGCCGCGGGAAACAGCCAAAAAATACTGAAGATCACGCCAGTCGAGCCCACCTCTTCCGTGCATACTTCGCTCCTTCATCACAGATATTTCAAAATATCCGTGCATTTTTGCACATGGGGGGAGCAAAAACACCAAATTTTCTGTGTGATCGCACCGTGTCAGTCACTGTCATCAGAACAAAAGAGATGGAGCAGAACCAAGGTTCGAAACTCCATCCACAAAAAGGGGAAACATGATGACTGCACTGGTCCTTCCACCTTTTGTCCGGCTTGGAGGCGGGGCACTGAACGACCTTCCGCAAGCCTTGCAGCAGGCCGGCCTCAAGTCGCCTTTCATCATCACCGATCCATTCATGGCTTCAGGTGGCGCGCTCGATCGGGTCAGGATCATTCTTGAACAGGCCGGATATACAATGCGGGCTTTTACGGAAACTGTTCCTGATCCAACCGTCGCCTGCGTCAATGCTGCCCTCGCGATGCTGAAGAACAGTCAACATGATTGCGTGATCGGACTTGGCGGCGGCAGCCCAATCGACACCGCCAAGATGGTCGCCGTGCTCGCACGACATGACACAACACCGTTCGAACTCAAGGTCCCGCACATCCAGAATGAACCTGGCCTGCCGGTCATCGCTATTCCGACAACGGCTGGAACAGGATCGGAAGCCACGCGGGTTACTGTCATCACCGATGAACTGTCTGATGAAAAAATGCTCTGCATGGGCGCGGCCTATCAGCCTCACATCGCCATTGTCGACTATGAGCTGACACTGACGATGCCGCGCCGGCTGACCGCCGATACCGGCACCGATGCCCTGACGCATGCGCTGGAAGCATGGGTTTCGAAAAAGGCTTCTCCCTTTACTGATGCACTGGCTCTGAGTGCAATGCAGCGGATCTGGAGATGGTTGCCCGTCGCCTGTGATGAGCCTGACAATCGCGAGGCCCGTGCCGCTGTGATGCAGGGTGCCTTCGAAGCGGGAATGGCGTTCTCGAATGCTTCCGTCGCTCTGGTACACGGCATGAGCAGACCTATCGGAGCGCATTTTCATGTGCCCCACGGCTTGTCGAATGCCATGCTGCTGCCGGAAATTACAGCCTGGTCCCTTTCCGGTGCGCCGGAACGCTATGCAATGGCAGCCCGCGTGATGGGAATTGCAGATGCGGGAACATCTGATAGTGCCGCGGGGCTGGCTCTGGTCGAAGGCCTGAGACGCAGGAACCGGGAAATCGGTGTGCCGACGCCAAATGAATATGGTCTGGATGTCGCGCGCTGGGACAATCTTCTGCCGCTGATGGCGCAACAGGCGCTGGCTTCAGGATCTCCGAGCAATAATCCGCGCGTGCCGACAGCACAGGATATTGTCGAACTTTATCATCGCGTCTGGGCCGCATAACCAGGGAGGACCGCAGCATGAGCAGCGCTACAACCTCTTCCAAGGCTCCATCGATGCATGGTCTGGTGTTTGCTTCCAGCGTCGGCACCATCATCGAATGGTATGATTTCTTTCTCTATGGCTGTCTGGCTATTTTCTTCGCTCAGATGTTCTACCCACCCGGAAAAGGGATGGCCGCTACACTGATCAGTGTGGCAACATTTGCAACCGGATTTGCCGTCCGTCCTCTCGGCAGCCTGATTTTCGGTTATTTCGGAGACCGCTTCGGCCGCAAAATCACATTTCTGGCCACCTTGCTCATCATGGGCTGCTCAACCGCTGCCATTGGTGTGCTGCCTGACTTCAAAACCGCAGGCTATGCTGCGCCAGTCCTGCTTATCGCGCTGCGTATCATTCAGGGACTGGCTCTGGGTGGAGAATATGGTGGTGCCGCGACCTATGTCAGCGAACATGCTCCTGTCACAGAACGCGGCAAATGGGCGAGCTATATTCAGGCCATGGCGTCAGGAGGCTTCGTTCTGGCGCTCGGTATCGTCCTCGGACTGCGTCTTGGATTGGGCGAGGAAAGCTTCACTGCATGGGGCTGGCGTTTGCCGTTCCTGTTCTCCATCGTTCTGGTCGGTGTATCTTTCCGCATCCGGCTGCGGCTGCATGAATCTCCTGTGTTTCTGGAAATGAAAGAAAAACAGCAGGTTTCCTCCTCTCCCATCCGGGACGCATTTACCATCCCCGGCAATGCGCGTCGTATCGTGACCTTTCTGTTCGGCGTCGCTTGCGCCCAGGCCGTAACATTCTACACAGCTCAGTTCTATGCACTGTATTTTCTCGAAAGCGTCCTGAAAGTTGCTTTTCTGCCCGCAACACTTGCTGTTGCAGCTGGGGCAGTCTGCGGTCTGCCGTTCTTTGTGATTTTTGGTCAACTGTCAGACAAGATTGGCCGCAAACCACTCACCCTGATCGGCATGGCCACGGCAACCATTCTTTATCTTCCACTCTTCATGATTCTGAAATCATGTGTTCATGAAAGTGGAATTGACGTTATTCCCATTGCATTCATCGTGTTTGCCCTTGTGGTCATTGCCGCGCTGATCTACGGCCCCTATGGCGCATTCATCGTTGAAAGCTTCCCCGCCGCAGTGCGCTACACCTCAATTTCCATTCCCTATCATATCGGGAACGGTATTTTTGGTGGCTTTCTCCCACTCATCAGCCTCAGCCTTGTTGCACGCACCGGCAATGTCTTCGCCGGTCTGTTCTATCCTATGATCATCTGCATCATTGGTTTCTTTGTCACGCTATTTCTCGTTCCTGAGACCCTCCCCTCAGCTGTGGAAGGCGGAAAACGCAAGGGCATTTCCTTATCTCCCGGAACATTGTCCACCATGACGGGTCATACCGCCGAATAATAGCTTTTATTCCATATTCTCTCTGATAAGGACGAAACAAATGAAAACTATTCCTCACTTCATTGGTGGTCGGAAAACTGAAGGTGCCAGCCTGCGTCGTTCGGATGTCTTCAATCCCGCAACCGGAGAAGTTCAGGCTCAGGTCATTCTCGGTGATACTACAGATCTGGAAGCGGCTGTGTCCGCTGCTAAAGCTGCCTTTCCAGAATGGGCCGAGACGCCTGCCCTGACACGCTCACGCATCCTGTTCCGTGTCCGCGATCTGGTGGAAAAGAACGCGGATAAACTCGCTGCCTTGATTTCTTCTGAACATGGCAAGACCATTCCAGATGCAAAGGGCGAAGTCACCCGTGGAATGGAAGTCATAGAATTCGCCACAGCAGCCCCGGAAATTCTCAAGGGTGAATATACCGAGCAAGTCAGTCGGGGCATTGACGCCTGGACGATGCGCCAGCCTCTTGGCATTGCTGCAGGCATCACGCCCTTCAATTTTCCCGTCATGGTTCCTCTGTGGATGGCCCCGATGGCGATTGCAACCGGCAACTGCTTCATCATCAAGCCTTCAGAACGTGATCCTTCATCATCCGTGATGCTAGCAGAAATTTTCAAGGAAGCAGGTCTTCCGGATGGCGTGCTGCAGGTGGTGCACGGTGATAAAGACATGGTCAATGCAATCCTTGAGCATCCGGAAATCAAGGCTGTCAGTTTTGTCGGTTCTACACCGATTGCAAAACATGTTTATGCAACAGGCACAGCCCATGGCAAACGCGTGCAAGCTCTTGGAGGTGCGAAAAACCACGCTATCGTCATGCCAGATTGTGATCTGGGCAAAACCGTGGATGCTCTTACGGGTGCAGCCTGGGGTTCGGCAGGCGAGCGCTGCATGGCAATCTCTGTCGCCGTTGCTGTAGGCCCCGTTGCAGATGCACTCGTGGATAAACTGTCCGAACGAGCAAGAACGCTGAAGATCGGTCCGGGCGAAGATGGCAGTAATGACATGGGACCACTGATCACAGCGCAGCATCGCGACCGTGTATGCAGGCTGGTTGATTCCGGCGTCGAGCAAGGAGCAACACTGGTCGTGGATGGACGCGAACATGTGCAGCCTGGACATGAGGCCGGCTTTTTTACCGGTGCATCGCTTTTCGATCATGTCACATGTGACATGAAGATTTATCAGGAAGAGATATTTGGTCCTGTTTTGTGCGTTATGCGCGCTCCTGATTTTGAAACCGCTCTTAAACTGGTAAATGAGAGTCCGTTCGGTAACGGGACAGCGATCTTCACCCGGGATGGCGACACCGCACGCGCCTTCACGCATCACGTTCAGGCTGGAATGGTCGGCATCAACGTGCCAATCCCCGTGCCAATGGCATTCCACTCCTTCGGTGGCTGGAAAGACTCACTGTTTGGAGACCATCATATGCATGGACCAGAAGGAGTGCGGTTCTTCACACGCATGAAAGCGGTTACCAGCCGCTGGCCGGAAGGAATCCGCAGCGGCGCGGAATTCTCCATGCCTACAATGGGATAAAGAAGTCTCGTTGTCATATCGGCCTCAAATCCGATATGACAACAAAACAGTAAAAACACAGTCCTCAGCCCATGCTAATTGTAAATTTGGCAGGACTGAATGCTGACAAATGATCTTGCACCTCGGTCTTGATCATTAAAGACTGACGCTAACGAAATCTGAATATTGTCAACACGGACATCAGCAATTGTCTTTACCAGATATTGATGTCACCGATCGCGGTTATTTTTTTCTGAAAATAAGCAAGAACTCTATTTCTCGGTCACGACCGTAAACAGAAAAACAGACGCAGATTTCAATGCTTATCGAAATTATGTCGTGTGAAATATTTCCTCATGCAATCACCAACTCATCATCAGATTGCATGACAATAGAATAGAGCAGATCAAGAGCAACATACCTTCAGCACCCCAGATGTTGCTATTATCCTTTGCTTATCCCTGATTGGTGCATCAGCAAAAACAATATCGACCCAGAAAATTTGCAGCACTGTTCTGTTGATGTTGGTCATCGACCACCATCTTGCAACGATGGATGAAGGCAAGAAGGTCCCAATATTGTTCATCGGATAGTCGATCCGACATTCCTCTCTTCAATCAGCTTCACAAAACTCCAAAAGAAAAAGGGAGGCATTTCTGCCTCCCTTTCTCCATAACAGCGGACTGTGTCCGGATATCTGATCGTGAGATCAGAAACCCATGCCACCCATACCGCCCATGTCACCCATGTCGCCAGCCGGAGCAGCTGCTTTCTTCTCCGGACGATCGGCAACCATGGCTTCGGTCGTGATCAGCAGGCCAGCAACAGAAGCTGCATCCTGCAGAGCTGTACGAACAACCTTGGTCGGGTCGATAATACCGGCCGCAACCAGATCCTTGTATTCGCCTTCCTGTGCATCGAAACCGACAACGTATTCATCGTTCTCAAGCACTTTGCCAGCAATAACCGCACCGTCTTCACCAGCGTTGTGTGCGATCTGACGCAGCGGAGCCTGAAGCGCCTTGCGAATGATATCAGCACCAACCTTCTGGTCAGCGTTGTGGAAGTGCAGATGAGCCAGAGCCTTGGATGCACGTGCCAGAGCAGTACCACCACCCGGAACAATGCCCTCTTCAACCGCGGCGCGGGTTGCGTGCAGCGCGTCATCAACGCGATCCTTACGCTCCTTCACCTCGATTTCCGTGGAACCACCGACGCGGATAACGGCAACACCGCCAGCCAGCTTCGCCAGACGCTCCTGGAGCTTCTCACGGTCGTAGTCCGAAGAAGTCTCTTCGATCTGCGCACGGATCTGGTTGCAACGGCCTTTGATGTCTTCAGACGCACCAGCGCCTTCAACGATCGTGGTGTTCTCTTTCTCGATGTGCACTTTCTTCGCACGGCCGAGCATCTCAAGCGTGACGTTCTCAAGCTTGATGCCGATGTCTTCGCTGACAACCTGGCCACCGGTCAGGATCGCGATATCTTCCAGCATCGCCTTGCGACGATCACCAAAGCCAGGAGCCTTGACTGCAGCAATCTTCAGACCGCCACGCAGCTTGTTGACAACCAGGGTTGCCAGAGCTTCGCCATCAACATCTTCAGCGATGATGACCAGCGGACGACCGGACTGAACAACAGCCTCAAGCAGCGGCAGGATCGGCTGCAGGGAGGAGAGCTTCTTCTCGTGGATGAGGATGTACGGATTTTCGAGGTCCGCAATCATCTTCTCCGCATTCGTGATGAAATACGGGGAGATATAGCCACGATCGAACTGCATGCCCTCGACAACGTCGAGCTCGGTGTGGAGGCCCTTGGCTTCCTCAACCGTGATCACGCCTTCAGAGCCAACCTTCTGCATGGCCTTGGAGATCATGTCACCGATTTCGCTCTCGCCATTGGCGGAAATCGTGCCGACCTGAGCTGTTTCAGCCGGGGTCGTGATCTTCTTGGTGTTCTTCTGCAGCTCTTCAACAACGGCCTTGACCGCCTTGTCGATGCCGCGCTTCAGGTCCATCGGGTTCATGCCGGCTGCAACAGCCTTGGCGCCCTCACGGATGATTGCCTGAGCCAGAACGGTCGCCGTCGTGGTGCCATCGCCTGCAATGTCATTGGTCTTGCTGGCAACTTCACGCACCATCTGTGCGCCCATGTTCTCGAACTTGTCAGCCAGTTCGATTTCCTTGGCGACGGAAACGCCGTCCTTGGTGATCCGGGGCGCGCCGAAGCTCTTGTCGAGCACAACGTTACGACCCTTCGGGCCGAGGGTAACTTTTACAGCGTCAGCAAGAATATCAACGCCACGCAGCATGCGCTGGCGTGCTTCACCACCGAACTTTACGTCCTTGGCAGCCATGTGTTTTCTCCTGTTATGATGTCAGATGCAATAAACGGGGACCAGGCAGGCAATCAGCCCGCGATCACGCCAAGGATATCGCTCTCTTTCATGATCAGCAGCTCTTCGCCGTCGATCTTGACTTCCGTACCGGACCATTTGCCGAACAGAATACGGTCGCCAGCCTTAACGTCGAGAGCAACGATCTGCCCCTGCTCGTTACGTGCGCCCGCTCCGACTGCCACGACCTCGCCTTCCATCGGCTTTTCTTTTGCTGTGTCAGGAATGATGATTCCGCCAGCGGTCTTTTCTTCACCCGTCAGGCGACGGACGACGACTCGGTCATGCAGAGGACGAAATTTCGTCATTATGGATCGCTCCATGCTTTCCAGACGGCACCCTTCTTCGATCAAGCAGCGCCATCTTATGCCACGCGCTCAACGCCGCGGTGCGTTAGCACTCCCACCACGGGAGTGCCACCATTCGAGATAGGTAGCCCCACTACGGGTGTCAAGCAGCACTGATCGCTTTTCATTAACCCTATTTGAACAGACTTTTTCAGAGCGCAGGAAGAAAGGCCGAAAAGCGCCGTCAGCAAGCATTCATTTCGGGCTTTTCTTCAGACAAATTCCATAAGTGAAATAAAACTGTCATCCCTTCAATCCGTTCTCACTGTTGCCCCTGACAATCTCCTTAAGTATTGAACAGACGCCGAACCAACTGGAGCAAATATGAGCAATACGGCTGCAATGACGGAGCCGGCTCCGCAGAAAAGCGCAGAAAACCCGCGCTCCGGAGCAGGTGAACACAAAGGCGACCGACTCTTCCGTTATGCCGTGATCGGCAGTGGTCTGACGGTTTTGGCTACGCTGGGCGGAATCATCATCGTTATGATGGTCGGCGGAGCAAAAGCCTTTGGCACTTTTGGCCCAGCCTTCCTCACGACCTCTGTCTGGAATCCTGTTACACAGCATTTCGGAGCGCTGGCTCCCGTTGTTGGCACCGTCCTCACCAGTGTAATCGGACTATTGCTCGCTGTTCCCGTCGCCTTCGGCGCGGCTTTCTGGCTGACGCAGCTGGCCTCATCCCGCATGGCCTCAGTCGTCGGCATGGCGGTTCAGCTTCTGGCTGCCGTGCCATCCATCATTTTCGGTATGTGGGGCTTTTTTGTCATTGTCCCCATCATGGCCCATTATGTGGAACCCACGCTTCAGCATTCGATAGGAAAACTTCCTGTCCTGGGCGCCCTGGTCAAAGGCGCTCCCTTCGGCACAGGATTGCTGACTGGTGGAATCATCCTTGCCGTCATGGTCACCCCCTTTATCACCGCAGTCATGCGTGATGTGTTCGCATCGGTGCCTGCGGTTCTGAAAGAAAGCGCATTCGGACTTGGCGCCACCAGATGGGAAGTCATGCACAAGGTCATGTTGCCCTGGTCCCGATCTGCTGTCGTTGGCAGCATCGTTCTCGGCATGGGACGCGCCATGGGAGAAACCATGGCCGTTACCTTCGTGATCGGTAATTCCAATCATATCAGCTGGTCGCTATTCGCTCCCGGCAATACGATTGCTTCACTGATCGCACTGGAATTCCCCGAAAGCCCAGCAGGCAGCCTCAAGCTTTCTGGCCTGATGGCGCTTGGAACCATCCTGATGGCTCTGTCTTTCCTCGCCCTCTGCACGTCACGCCTGCTGATCGGTTCTGGCACAAAGGAAAAACGCTGATGCCCGGACACTCTTCGGAAATGGTTTCAGGCGGAAAAAATCCTGGACGTGATGGCTGGACGTCATCCGGACGACTGGCCATGCGTCGCCGACTGACAGACCGTATAGCCACCATCCTGAGCTATGCCGCGACCGCCGTCTCCATCATCGCGCTGAGTTCCATTCTCTGGACATTACTGGTTCGGGGGCTGCCCGGCCTGTCGCTGATCACATTCACACATTCGACAGCCTCTCCGGGAATGCAGGGCGGTCTGGCGAATGCCATCATCGGCAGCATCATCCAGACGGTTCTGTCCATCATGATCGGGGCGCCATTAGGACTGCTATGCGGCATCTACCTGGCGGATTACGGACGCGGAACGCTTTCGCAGATCATCCGCTTCGTATCCGACATGCTGCTATCAGCTCCATCGATCCTGATCGGCCTTTTCATCTACCAGTTGCTTGTGGTTCCAACCGGGCATTTCTCCGGTTATGCCGGAGCGCTGGCCCTTGCCATTCTCGCCCTTCCCATCGTGGTCAGAACAACCGAGGACATGCTTCGACTTGTCCCGGTTTCCATGCGTGAAGCCGGCATCGCTCTGGGTGCCGCAAAATGGCGGGTCACACTGTTCATCTGCCTCAGGGCAGCGCAATCAGGTGTGATGACAGGCATTCTTCTGGCTGTTGCCCGTGTTTCCGGCGAGACCGCTCCCCTGCTCTTCACGTCGCTTGGCAATCTGGACTGGTCGGTCAATCCCGCAGGACCCATGGCGAGCCTTCCGGTAACAATCTATCAATATGCAGGCTCTTCCTATGACGACTGGGTGCAACTCGCCTGGACCGGAGCACTGCTGGTAACCTTCGGCGTTCTTGCCATCAACATCGCAGTCCGGACCGGTTTCGGACGTAACAGGACATAACCCATGCCAATGAGTGCTGCCCTGGCTGGTCAGACTTCCGTCATCGACCGTCCCGCCGTCCTCTCCGTAAAAAATGTCGATTTCTATTACGGTGAACACAAGGCTCTACGAAATATTTCTCTCGATTTTCCTGAGCGCTGCGTCACGGGAATGATCGGCCCATCAGGATGTGGTAAATCGACCCTTCTCCGCGTTCTGAACCGAATGTATGATCTCTATCCGGGACAGCGCGCAACGGGTGAAGTTCTGTTCGATGGACGCAACATCATTGGACCGGATATCGACCTCAATCGTCTCCGCGCCCGCGTCGGCA
>JAAYUA010000199.1 GCA_012517935.1 Acetobacter sp.
GACATGATCTGATCCATCGGAATGGAGTTCAGATCGACGCACTGGCTTCCACTACCGAATGTCGAAACCTGACGCTTGCCATCAATCAGCACAAGGACGCGCGACTGGCCCAGATTACGAATGTCCGTGCACGACATGCCCAAACCACCATTGGTGTTGGTATTGTTTGTGCCAGTTGAGCCAATTGACGGAAGACGCAGCAGGTAATCACCAAGGTTCGTCGCGGAAGTCTGCTGGATCTGCTGCGCTGTGATCGTCTGAACAGGATTCGCATTCGAATCAGCCCGCGTCGCCAGAGCGGAGCCTGTCACGACGATAGCTTCTTCCTTGGCAGCAAAAGCTGCTGGAAGCTTCTGTTTCTTCTTCGAGGCCGTTGTGGAGACACTGCCTGACGCAGCTTTAGACGCATCAGCAACTGCGGACCGCTTCTCCACAGCCACACTGTTCGTTTTCACCGAAGCGGCCAACGCCGCTGACTGAGCCACAAGCACCAACCCTAAAGCTGTCGAAAGTATCAGCGGCTGCCGATGCATCTTCTTCATAACCTAGCAGAACCTCCAGAAAATCCTGTTTTCTTTATATCGTATACATTATGTTCCGGAGCCGGAAAACTCTTTCGGACTCTGCATGCCTGCCTTATGATTGCTGGAGAAATTATTCTATTTCATATGGTTAATAGAGACAGCAAGACTAAATCGCCGCGTCTTGAGCGCCTGCCCATCAATACGCACTCCGAATGTTGCCTTTTTGCAACAGCCCTCCGCCATCTCATGAGAAAGGGAACCCAGCGACATATCGGCAGGAAGCCTCAGATGCAGCCTGATATCCCGAGGTGCGTTCTCTGGCAGATCCAGATCTCCGACAATTTTATGAGAAGCTTGATCGTAGCGGATTGAAAACGAGACTTTTCCCCAACGCGTCGGCATTCCGGAAACAGAAATCTCCCGCCCGGAGACAATCCATCGGCGTGGCACAGCACGCGCCAGATGTAATGTCTCTCCAGCATCATCTTCATAAACCAGAGCCCAGCGCAGCAGAATCGGCACGGTCATTTGCGCTGGCAGGCAGAACAAATCCAGCCCGCCTTGAAGATCCGCAACCTCTGCCGCAGTCCAGCTTCCGCGCGTATGCGCATGCGCACGATGCGCATAAAGAAAGAGAATATATTCCTCTATGCGCTCCTGCCTCAGCAACGCCTGGGCATAGCCATATGAAATAAAGCCCAGAATATCACGACCATCCCGACGCGGCGCCGTCAGATTACCCACAATGCCCATGACCGTCGCACCATGTGCACGCATGGAATCAATCGTCATCGCTTCAAGATCAGGCGGCAGAACACCCGCTTGCAGCAATTCGGAAAAGACCCGGTGCGCCCATTGCTGCTCACTGAACTTATGACGCGCCAATGACTGTCGGAATGTCTCTTTTGTTCCCGGCATGATCGGCACATAAGGTGGTTTGTATTCCTGAAAAACCGAATGCCGCAGAGAATGCTCCAGACACTCCTCCAGCATTACGGAGCGGCGGCGCCAATCGCTGGCCAGTTCCTCATCACCGGGACGGATTTGCGTCCAGACGGAAGACAGATCCTTCCAGCCGCGCACCGCCAGAGCCGAGTTTCCATAATAAGGCTTCCACCAGATTGAGGGGTCCGGGAACAGACAGGCGTCACTTTCGCTCCAGCCATGTAAAAGGCCGTAACCCGCTTTTTCCTTCGGCAGCGCCAGCGCTTCATCATGCAGATGCGTTAAAACACCGGCCATCGCAGCAATACGCGTGGCATGGCGAGCGAGGGTTTCACGGTCTCCTGTCAATTGCAGATAACGTGCAAGAAGAGAAAGTGTCAGACCCTGCTGTCCAACTTCAGGACCACGCATGGCAACCAGTCCATCATCCCCAACAAAATGATCGAACTGATTGTCAATAATCGCCTTCGCCGTCGCAAACCGTCCCCATTCCATATTAGCCAGAAGGGATGCCGTGAAAATATCCTGAAATCCGTCATATTCCGAGCCATCATAATCCCGGTCGACCGCACCATAGCGTGGCCAGACACCATCCTTCCGAACCATGGATTCCTTGACGAAACCATGTCGGGCAAAATCCACCCAGTCAGCATCAGGAAGAACGCAATCTGCACCTGCATGGATGATGCTGCTCCATGCCTTCACGCAACGCACCAGCGCAGCATTGAACAACGCTTCATCAGGCCCGGGACGGAGTGTTCCGAAGGGAATATAGGCGTCGCCATAAACAACACGACTTACCTGCCCATCCTCGACCAGAGTCATACGCGTCCATGTTGGCACCAGATGCGGCACATCTGATTCTGCTTCCGCGAAAACCAGAACCTCCCAATAGGATCCCTTGCCCAGAGGAAACTGCTTCACGACAATCGGCAAGGCCCCACCCAATAACCCCTCGCGGCGTTGCGCCACCAAAGGCTGCCCTGCGCCCAAGGAGGGGGCGATGCGGTCAACGTGCCAGTTCCGCGTATTGCCCGCAGGCGTCAGCGGCATCACGCCATCGGCCGCTGGTGGCGCCACAAAAGCCGTCCAGACAATCCGCCCGATCTGTTCAGGACTGAAATGACTGTCCATTGGCGGCGCCGCATCACGTACGGCTATGAAATCAGGATCACCACCACCCGCCAGAAGATGCTCAGCCAGAAGATCCCGCTCTGCATAGGATAGGGTTGCAAAATCTATGCCGCAATAAAGCTTTTTCCCTGATGGGGCATAATCCTCCATAAAACGCGTCAGAACGAATGTCTGATTGTCCGGTCCCGTGATCGTCAATGCGCCATCAGATCTCGATCTGTCTTCGTGAAACGTCCATCCATCGAGCAGCGCAGGATGTTGGGCAGCACGCGCCGGCACGGCGGCGACAGCAGCTATGCCCCCCAGAAGAAAAGCTCGACGCCCGCAATTCGGAAACTTTTTCACATCGCGAACGGGCATTGATATTTCATCGATCGGGCTTTGGTTGGACATCCTGCTTCACCATCGTTTTGTATACGGTATAATAATCAGGTGCCACCCAACATGACGGAAATCAAGACATCGACCACTGAAACAGCGTAATCAAACGCAAAGACATCACTTGAACGCACTGCAGGGCAGCCTCTATTCGAACAGCTATCTCCTTGCCCTCACACACTGCATTGTCTATCGTATACGTAACTATCCTTCCTTCTGACCTGAGCCAGATCGCCATGAGTCCTCTTTCTGCCCCCCCTCCTTCCATCAGCGCCGAAACGCATGCATTGCGCATTGCGCAAGCACAGAAAGAGCTGGCTCTCAAAGGATACGCCGCCCTTGTCGTAAATGCTGGTGACAGTCTGCGCTATTTTACCGGCCTGCCATGGTCTGCGACAGAACGTCTTGTGGCCCTTGTCATTCCAGCGGTTGGTTCTGCACGCATGGTCTGCCCACGCTTTGAACTGGGCTCCCTGGTCGAATCAGCAAAACTGCAACTGGACACACTCTTGTGGGAAGAGGACGAATCTCCTTTCCTCCATGCCGTCAAGGATCTTCCCGACGACTGCGCCGTAGCACTCGACCGCGATATCTCACTGCGCTCCGCTGAAGGTTTTCGTCTTGCGCGTCCGGGGATCAGATTCAATGCCGATCCCGGCATCGTCGACCATATGCGCGCCTGCAAAACATCGCAGGAAATCGCCTTGATACAGCATGCCATGAACATCACCATCCGTGTCATTCAGGAAGCCTGGACCGCACTCCGTCCGGGCATGCGCGCCAGCGAAGTGATCCGCCTGATCGATGAACGCCACCGCGCCTATGGTGCAGATAATGGTTCATGGTTCTGCGCGGTTCAATTTGGGCATGCAACCGCCTTCCCACACGGCATTCCGGGCGATCAGGAACTTCAGGAGAGTGATCTGGTCCTGATCGACACAGGTTGCTGCATCAACGGATACCATTCAGACATCACACGCACGTTTGCGTTCGGCACCCCGGATCCGGAACATGAACGCATATGGAACATCGAAAAACAGGCGCAACTGGCCGCTTTCGCCGCAGCCCAGCCCGGCATCCCATGTGAAGCCGTGGATCAGGCCGCACGCACTGTTCTGGAAAGTTATGGTCTCGGCCCAGACTACAAACTGCCGGGACTTCCGCACCGCACGGGCCATGGTATCGGGCTTTCGATCCATGAATTTCCCTATGTGGTCCGTGGCAACAACGCCCCTCTGGAAACAGGCAATTGCTGCTCCAATGAACCTATGATCGTTGTTCCCTCACGCTTCGGCATCAGACTTGAAGACCATTTCTACATCACGCCGGAAGGCCCCCGCTGGTTCACGGAACCCGCACACACTATCACACAGCCTTTTGCCTGAAACGACCATCAGCAACTTCTGAAAGACCATGTCATGCTGAATGCCGCCACGCGTCTTCAACATCTGCGTGCACTTCTGAAGGAGGAAGGCGTAGATGGCTTCCTCCTGCCCCGTGGCGATGAATATCTGGGGGAATATGTCCCGGCCTGTGCCGAACGGCTTGCCTGGCTGACCGACTTCACCGGAAGCGCTGGGTTTGCCATCGTGCTGCCCCAGACTGCCTGCGTCTTCTCCGATGGTCGCTATCAGTTGCAGATGAGCACGGAAGTCGATCTTTCCGTCTGGTCGCTTGCGCATATGTACGAGATTTCTGGCCCATCATGGCTGATGCAGAACGGCAGAGGTCTGAAAATCGGATACGATCCACGCACCATCAGCGAAGACGAAATCAGCAGCTATCTGCGTGCCGGATGCATCATGCAGGGCCTGAACAGCAATCCCGTCGATAAAATCTGGCAGGATCAACCCGCTCCACCAAACAGTATTGCCGAACTTTTGCCGGCAACTGTCACAGGCGACACTCCCCACACACGCATCGCCTCCGTTGCCGCCTTGCTGCAAAATGATGGACAGGACGCCATCATTCTTTCGGACCCGACCAGCATCGCATGGATGCTGTGCATACGGGGACATGATCTTCCATTCCTGCCTGTCGTCCGTTGCTTTGCGATCACCAGCGCCTCCGGCGATGTTCAGCTGTTCATTGATGCTGACCGTATCCCTGCAGAAATTTCCGGAAAACTTGGAAAGACTATCCATATTCTTCCACCATCCAGTCTGGAAGACGCCCTTCTGGCACTGCGCAACAAGACCGTCAGGCTTGATCCTGCACGCAGCAGCGCATGGTTTTGGCAGACTTTGAGAACCGCCGAAGCAAATCCTGTTGCAGGTACCGATCCCTGTCTCCGTCTCCGCGCCTGCAAAACAGAAGCCGAACGCACAGGAATGAAGCAGGCCCATCTGCTGGATGGCATTGCCCTGTGTCGTTTTCTGTTCTGGCTGGAACAGAACGGAATTAGTCGGACAGAAATCGAAATCGCCCAAAAATTACTCGATTTCCGACTGGATAACGCAGAGTGCAAAGGCCCCAGCTTCGAGACCATCGCGGCTGCTGGCCCCAATGCTGCGATCATGCACTATGCTCCACGTCCGGAAAGCTGCGCCACACTCAGGGCCGACAGTTTCTTCCTGCTCGATAGCGGAGGGCAATATCACAGCGGCACAACAGATGTGACACGCACGATCTGGCTGGGAGACAGTCTGCCCGGCCCCATACTGCGTGATCAATATACCCGTGTCCTGAAAGGTCTTATTGCCCTCTCACGTGCTGTTTTCCCGAAAGAAACGCCGGGCTATCGTCTGGATCCGCTCGCCCGTTTTGCGCTGTGGCAAGTCGATCTCGATTTCGATCACGGCGCGGGTCATGGACTGGGCAGCTATCTCAGCGTTCATGAATGGCCTCTGGGTTTCACACGCCGTCCGGTCCTTGATCCCATCGAGGAGCATATGGTTCTGACCAATGAGCCCGGCTACTACGCAAACGGTTCACACGGCATCCGTCTGGAAAATGCGATGCAGGTCCGTCGTCATAATGAGACTGGAAGTTTCCTGTGTTTCGATACCCTGACGCGCGCGCCGATAGATCGCCGCGGAATTGAAATTTCACTCCTTCTTCAGGAAGAACGTGACTGGATCGATCATTTTCATGCCAGTGTGCTGACGGAAATTTCTCCTCACCTCAATGCTGAAGAAAAAGAGTGGCTGAGAAAGGCCTGTGCTCCTCTATGACATCCGCATCTCACTCCAAAATCATCGTGATCGGGGGCGGGATCATCGCCCGTTGCACGGCACTCGCCCTTCTTGATCGCGGTTGCACCGTCACACTCATTGCAGAACCTGACCCGGTTCCAGCTTCATGGGGCAATGCCGGCCATATCGCGACCGAGCAGGTGAGCCCACTGGCGACATGGTCGACCCTGCGCCGCCTGACCACCGATCTGTTCCCACGCGGTCCCGTTGCAATCGACTGGAAACGCCCACAGACTGTTCTGCCCTGGTCGCTCCGTTTTCTTCGTTCCTGCAAAGCCAGACAACAGGAACGCGGCGAAGCAGCATTACGTGACCTCCTTTCCGATGCATTACCGGCATGGAAACGCCTTGTCGCCCGCATGAATGCGCCAGATCTTCTGGACGAACGCGGGATCGTCAAACTGATCGAAAAATCGGATGCCAATGAACGTGCGGCCTACACACTCCGGCAGGACTGGGGAACATCAACTGCAAAATCCGTTGATCCTGAAACACTGAAACAGATCGCTTCCAATTTCAGTTCTCCTGTTCGCGCAGGGATCCGCTTCGAGAATACAGCGCATATCACGAACCCGACACGCGTTCTGGACATGCTCTTGGAAGCCTTCCTGTCTTCCGGCGGCACCCATATTCCGGCTTATGCCCGCAACCTTCGCAATGACAGCAACGGCGTTATCGTAGAAACACGTAACACCACCATTCAGGCTGATTGCGCTGTTGTTGCCTGCGGTGTGCTGTCACCTGCCCTGCTGCCCCATCTTGTGCTGCCCATGATCGCTGAACGTGGCTATCATCTTGAATGGGATCATGGTGGAGAGTGGACCGGTCCCAATGTTGTGTTTGAAGACCGCGCCCTTGTCGTAACGCGCTTCGAAAATCGCCTGCGTGCTACATCTTTTGTTGAATTCACGGATCATCAGTCCGCCCCGGATCCCCGCAAGTGGCAGCATCTGGAACGACATATCCGTGAACTGGGCCTCCCGGTGCATGGCCGCTTCACCCCATGGTATGGATCGCGCCCCACCCTGCCGGATTATCTTCCGGCATTGGGCACAACCGGGATGCCCGGCATCTTTGCCGCATGTGGACATAATCACCTTGGTCTCACCCTGGCGGCGACAACAGCGGAACGTCTGACCGCGCACATGCTGGACGGCAAGACTTTCCCGCCGGCCCTGCATCCGGATCGTTTCGGAACAGCTCCTTCTTCTACATCTCATTTCAGGAAACACTGAGCATGACACTAACCGGCGCCCTGCTTATCGGTTCACGTGACGTCACACGTTCAACCACCTTCACCGCCCGTCACGCCATTGATGACAGCGCACTTCCCGTAGCTTTTTCCTGCGCGGAAGCAGAAGACATCCGTCTTGCCTGCCAATTGGCCGATGAAGCCTTTGACACATTCCGGACAACCTCCCGCGATGTCCGCGCTGATTTTCTGGAAGCCATTGCCACGGAAATCGAAGCTATTGGTGATGCACTGACCGAACGGGCCCATGCCGAAACAGGCCTCCCCGCCGGACGTCTGACGGGAGAGCGCGGTCGTACAACGGGCCAGTTGCGCATGTTCGCAACCCTGTTGCGGGAAGGACACTGCGTCGATCCCCGCATTGACCTTGCCCTGCCTGATCGCAAGCCCATGCCTCGCGCCGATCTCCGCCAGATCCGTATCGGCGTTGGTCCCGTCGCCGTCTTTGGCGCCAGCAATTTCCCACTCGCATTTTCAGTCGCAGGCGGTGATACAGCCTCCGCGCTGGCCGCAGGCTGCCCGGTCGTGGTGCGTGCACACCCAGCTCACCCCGGCACAAGCGAACTGGTCGGCCGCGCCATCCGTGCTGCCGTTGCCCGCTGCAACCTGCCTGAAGGCGTTTTCTCGCTTCTTGGGGGCACTGACTATGCCGTTGGCAGCGCGCTGGTGCAGGATCCCGCCATTATGTCCGTCGGCTATACCGGTTCCCGCCGCGGCGGTCTTGCCCTGACGGCCCTTGCCAACGCACGCCCCGTCCCTGTGCCGGTCTTTGCTGAAATGAGCAGCATCAATCCGGTTTATCTTCTCCCGGCCTGTCTGAAAAACAATGCGGCAGCCCTTGGAACAGCCTTCATCAACTCCCTGACAATGGGCGCCGGACAGTTCTGCACCAACCCAGGCCTTATTCTTGGTGTTGCTGGGCCGGATCTGGATCTTTTCATACAGTCCGCACAAACTGCCCTCGCCTCCGCGCCCGCTCCGACAATGCTGACATCAGGCATTCATGCCGCTTATGACGCCGGCGTC
>JAAYUA010000200.1 GCA_012517935.1 Acetobacter sp.
GAGCGCGATTTTCGGCTTCTGTCGGTGTCTGCGTTGTTCGCGGCAGGTTCGCCGCTTCTTTCTTCGTGGAAGGACGCTGTCGGTATTGATATGGCCGGGATCACATTTCTGGAGCCGGTGTTTACAACGACATGGCTGCCCTCGGTTCTGGCGAAAAAATATTCCCGGACTAGAGCGGGATGGCGATAAGTTCATTCTGCACGCCACAGATGTTCATGACGTTGCCGGCGTATTTCACAATAAGATCAATCCGCAGTTATCCTCAGATATTACTGGGCGGAGAGAAAGATGCCGACATTCTCGGTGTCAGGTGCAGTCCGGTAAGTTCCGGTTCTGCTCCCTGACGTAAAACAGTCTTTTTGCACGATCTGTTTCCAGATCGTGCGTTCAGGACAGGAAACTCAGTGGCCGGCGTTGTTCCCGGAGAAATCCGGTTCTGCCAGACCGCAAGCGGACAATTGCTTCACCAGAGCAGCCTTGAGACGTTCCAGGCCCTCTGCGCTGCGTCCTTCCGCGCGTGCCACCAGAACGGCCTGTGTGTTGGAAGCGCGGAGCAGCCACCAGCCATCGTCGGTGTTGACGCGCACACCATCGATACCGGAGACATCGGCACCTTCTTCTTTCAGGCGAGCTGCCACTTCCTCAATGACCGCGAATTTGCGGGTGTCATCGCAGTCAAAACGGACTTCCGGCGTGGAAATGGTTTGCGGAAGCGCCTCCCGGACGGCGGACAGGGGCGTATCCAGACGTGCGACGATATCCAGAACACGGATCGCAGCGTAAAGCGCGTCGTCAAAGCCATACCATTTGTCAGCGAAGAAAATGTGCCCTGACATTTCTCCGGCCAAAGGCGACTTCGTTTCGGCCATTTTTGCTTTGATCAGGGAATGTCCGGTTTTCCACATGAGTGGTTGACCGCCAGCCTTCGCGACTTCGTCAAACAGAACCTGACTGGCCTTGACGTCCGCAATGATGGTCGCTCCGGAATGTGTCTTAAGCACATCACGGGCAAGCAGGACCAGAATTTGATCGCCCCACAGAATTTCGCCTTTGTCATCGACAACGCCGATGCGATCAGCATCACCATCAAAGGCGATACCAATATCGGCCTTGTTTTCACGAACGGCGGCGATCAGTTGCTCAAGGTTTTTTGCAACGGTCGGATCGGGATGATGCGCAGGGAAAGTGCCATCAATTTCAGGGTTCAGGACGATATGCTTGCCGGGCAGGGCCGCGACAAGAGGCTTGAGAACATCGCCGGCGACGCTGTTGCCGTTATCCCAGACGACCGTCAGGTCCTTGCCACCTGCATCGAAATCCTGAAGCAGGCGTGCGACATAGGGTTCTGAAATGTCGATATTTTCAGCACTGCCTTCAGCCGCAGGCACAACATCACCAGCGGCGGAAAGACGTCCCAGTTCCTGAATATCCTGACCGAAGAAGGGTTTGCCGGCCAGCATCATCTTGAAGCCGTTATATTCTGGCGGATTATGGCTTCCTGTCACCATGACTGCGCCATCAGCCTTGCGTGTCACGGAGGCAAAATAGAGCATGGGCGTCGGCCCCAGGCCAACGCGTGCGACCGAGATGCCGGACTGTTTCAGGCCTTCGACCAGAGCGGCTTCCAGATCCGGGGAGGACAGGCGTCCGTCATATCCGACCGTGACGGTTTTTCCGCCATTGCGAATAACAATGCTACCGAATGTGCGACCGATGGCAAAGGCATCATCGGTTGTCAGTGTTTTGCCGACGATGCCGCGGATATCATATTCGCGCAGACTGGTTGCCGGAAAGCTATGTGAAAAACTCATCAGGCGACCTCAGTTATATTTCTTAAGGAAAGCGCGCACATCGTCTGCCAGTTCGGGGCGATCCAGAGCGAAGGCGATCTGGGCTTCCAGGAAACCGCTCTTGTTTCCACAATCGAAGCGGTGGCCTTCGTAACGCAGTCCATGGAAAGGAACATGGCCAATGATTTTTGCCATCGCATCGGTCAGCTGAACTTCTCCACCTGCACCTTTCTCCAGTTTTGCCAGATGCGGCATCACTTCGGGTGTCAGGATATAGCGGCCGATGATTGAAAGGTTCGAAGGCGCTTCCTCTGGCTTCGGCTTTTCAACCAGTCCAGTGATTTCAACCATGCGTCCATCATCATGGCCCGGCTTGAGAATGCCGTAACGACTGGTGTGTTCACGTGGAACTTCTTCCACGGCGACGACGCTTCCACCGGTTGCATAATAAGCATCGGCAAGCTGCTTCAGGCAGGAAGTGCCTGATTTCACGACATCGTCAGGTAACAGAATCGCGAACGGGTCGTCACCGATGAAGCTTCTTGCGCACCAGATCGCGTGTCCAAGCCCCAGGGGTTCCTGCTGACGGACGGCGATCAGGGAGCCAGCTTCGATGCTGCTTGGTTCCAGCGCCTTCAGGGCTTCGACCTTGTTTCGTTCACGAAGCGTGACATCAAGCTCGAACGCAACGTCGAAATAATCGATCAGGGAGTCTTTGCCGCGGCCTGTGATGAGGCAGAATTCTTCAATTCCGGCTTCGCGGGCTTCGTCAATGGCGTATTGTATCAGTGGCCTGTCGACAACCGGGAGCATTTCCTTCGGCATGGCCTTGGTCGCGGGAAGAAAGCGCGTGCCAAGCCCGGCTACAGGCAGTACGGCTTTTCTGAGCGGTTTTGTCACTAACGCAGCACCTTCTCTGAAGTCGAAATCAGATAACGAGCAGTGCGTTCATGTGCACGCATTGCTCACGCGGATGCATGTTAGCCACGAAACATTGTAACAGACTAGTTTCGTTGAGCATCTTATTGCTCACAAAGATAAAAATATTTTTAATTTCAGATATTCATTGGGGTAAGAATGACAAGATGTGTGAAGGATCACACATTCATGTCTGTAGATTTTCTGTTTTTCAGAAAATCTGGTGCGGTCGAGAAGACTCGAACTTCCACGGGGTTTCCCCCACAAGCACCTCAAGCTTGCGCGTCTACCATTCCGCCACGACCGCTCCGTGACAATCGGCATCACTTGTGGTGATACCGTGAGGTGGAGGGGCGTATAACCGATGCTTGAACAGACCGCAATGACCCAATTGAAGATTCTCTGGAAGAAATCGCCAGAACCTGTTTCCTATCCCGATGCCTTGTCGGAAATGCAGCGGTTGACCGCTGAAATTCGTTCTGGTGAGGGGAGTGAATGTGTCTGGCTGCTTCAGCATCCGGCTTTGTTCACCGCCGGGACATCGGCCCGGATTGAAGATCTGTTCAATCCGAATCAGTATCCGACATATGACGCGGGCCGTGGGGGGCAGTGGACCTATCACGGGCCCGGGCAGCGAATCGCTTATGTCATGCTCGATCTAACGCGTCCTCATGGTGATCTGCGCCCAAGGGATCTGCGGCAATATGTTAATTTTCTTGAGGAATGGATTATTCAGGCGCTTGCCCTTCTGGGGGTTAAGGGAGAGCGGCGCTGCGACCGAATCGGTGTTTGGATCTGTGATCCCGAGACAGGAGTCGAAGAGAAGATTGCTGCGATTGGGGTTCGCGTTTCGCGTTGGACCAGTTGGCACGGCATTGCGATCAATGTTGATCCGGATCTGAATGATTTTGATGGGATCGTACCCTGCGGTATCCGGGGATATGGCGTTACCAGCCTTCGGAAACTGGGAGTGAATGCTTCAATGGAAGACGTGGATCGCGCATTGGAAAAAACATGGAAACTGGTTTTTGGTGGA
>JAAYUA010000201.1 GCA_012517935.1 Acetobacter sp.
CCAACAGATAGAGACTTCCAATGCATGATATCCGAGCACTTCGCGCTGACCCTGAAGGTTTTGATGCAGATCTGGCACGTCGTGGAGTTCCGTCCACAGCACAGGCCATTCTGAAGCTGGATGAAGAACGCCGTGAAGCCCTGACACTCCTGCAGGAGAAACAGGCTCATCGGAAAAATCTTTCAAAAGAAATCGGGGCTCTTCGCAAAACCGGAGGCGACAGTTCATTACTGGAAGCAGAAGCCACCCAGCTCCGCTCCGATATTGAAGGGCTGGAAACCCGGGCCACGGCTCTTGATGAAGAAACACGCCTCACACTAGCCGTCCTGCCGAACAGGCTTGATGCATCCGTTCCTGAGGGAAAGGATGAAAACGACAATCTCATCGTGCATACACACGGTGTCAGACGAGATTTTCCGTTCACACCCAAACAGCATTTTGAGCTTGGCGAAGCGCTGAGCGCTGGTGTTGGACCCCAGATGGATTTTGCCACAGCGGGCAAACTCTCCGGTGCGCGTTTCGTGTTGCTGCGTGGTCCGATCGCCCGACTGGAACGCGCTCTGGGCCAGTTCATGCTCGACACTCATGTGCAGGAACATGGCTACACAGAAACCCAGGTTCCGGTTCTTGTAAACGAAGCTGCCATGTATGGCACTGACAAGCTACCGAAGTTTGCGGACCAGTCTTTCAAAACCGAAGATGGTCGCTGGCTTGTCCCGACTGCAGAAGTTCCCCTGACAGCATCGGTCGCATCCAGTATTCTGGACGAAGATCTTCTGCCGATCCGCATGACATCCCACTCACAATGTTTCCGCAGTGAAGCCGGATCGGCCGGACGCGATGTGCGCGGCATGTTGCGTCAGCATCAGTTCGAGAAAGTCGAGATGGTTTCCATCACTTCTCCTGAAGAAAGTGATGCGGAGCATGAGCGCATGACCCGTTGCGCTGAAGTCATCCTCGAACGTCTGGAAATTCCTTACCGCCGCATGCTTCTCTGTGCAGGAGATACCGGCTTCGGGGCAGCAAAGACTTTTGATCTGGAAGCGTGGTTGCCGGGGCAGCAGGCCTGGCGTGAAATTTCATCCTGTTCCAACACCCGTGATTTCCAGGCACGTCGGATGAATGCCCGATATCGTCCTGCTGGTGGTGCACCAAGCTTTGTGCATACTCTGAATGGTTCAGGGCTTGCCGTCGGTCGCACATTGATTGCTGTGATGGAAAACTGGCAGGAAGAAGATGGCAGCATTACAATTCCTCCGGTTCTGCGCAGCTACATGAACGGCCTGGAAAAGATTACGGCCTGAATGGATTAAGGCGATCTTCTGACCGCCTTGTCCCCTCGCTAATAGTTCTTCTTTGAAAGTGGTGTGCAATGCTTTGCAGCGCACTCCCACTTCGATACAGGATTTGGAGGGTTTGAGAAAAACTCTCTGATGTTGAGTGTGTTCCTGTATTTCCATTTTCCCTGCATCAATTAAGAGGATGCACCCTGATACTCATATTCATAAAATCGTATGATTTTATAAAAGATTTTGTAATTCGAAATTCAGGATTCATTTTTATTGCGAACATATATTTATTATCTCAAATCAAAAAAGAACTTATTTTATATTGCAAATACATAAAACAATTTTAAATATATACTATAATAATTCTTAAATATACATATAAAAATATTCATTCATCCAGATCTATGAATTCATTTTCTAATCGAAAATCCATAGAAATTTATTAATATTCTGCGAAATTTCCTGCTATTCACTTTGCATATTCACATGGTGGAAACCGGCCATTTCACTATGCCATTTCTGCTGATTGATGATGCAGCATCATCGACATCAGATCCGGCATATCACCCAGTTCAGGATATTATGGTCATCATGGCCTACCACATGCCTTAACGATTTTTCCCGAAAAGCCGCGCAGAAATGTTAACCTAAATTATTATCTCTCCCGGAACGCTCATTCAACAAGGTCTGATTTATGTCATCTCTTGGACTTATAGCGACCATGCTATGTCTCTCGACATTAGCAGCGATTATAAACCTGAAAACATTTCGTCTTCCGGCAACAATCGGCATTTTGCTTGTTTCTCTGATTTCTTCTCTGATTCTTCTTTTCGCAGACTGGATATTCCCGTCGTGGCATGTCCTTTCGGTGCCCCGCTCCATCCTGCTCAAAGCGGATCTGCCCACTGCCCTGCTTGAAGGCGCTCTTTCGGTCCTGCTGTTCGCCGGAGCCATGCAGGTCAATCTCAGCCATCTTCTGAACCGGTTTATTCCAGTCATCGCTCTTGTCCTGCCAGG
>JAAYUA010000202.1 GCA_012517935.1 Acetobacter sp.
ATGTAAGGGCTTGCAGTTCCTGAGGCGAGCGGAGCAACATAACGACATGACGTCAGATCATGAACCGCAATTGCAGGAACGTCCGGAACCCGGTGGGCGGGTTTCCGGTGCCAGATTGTTTGTCGCTGCTGCTGCGGGGCTGATGCTTGTCGCGGGTGGAGGAGCATGGCTGGGAAATCAGACCGCGCCCAAACCTGCTGCAATTTCTGATGGTGGCTCTTCCGGTCAGCCGCCGGCGGCGCAGGCCGCCGGAAATGGTGGTGAGAATCATGTCGCGGGGCCCATGATGCCGGTCATGGCGGCACAGTTCGCATTGATTGCGCCAGATAAGGCAGAGGCAGCGTTGAAAAAGGCAGGTTATTCGGCTGTGGATCAGGAGCGGATTCTTCGTGGAATTCGGAGACGTGAATACAGATTGGTTCACATGCCTGTTTTTGATGCGGGCATGCATGGGGGAGTCGTTTCGGTGCAATCCGGGGTGATGACCAAGACGATTCACCTTAAAGCAACCCCGGAGGATGTGATTCTTCCCATTCTCATCAGTGGCGAAGTTCGGATTGTGCCTGTTTCAGATCCAGGTGTTGGCGGGATTACGCCCGGCGCCGTGACTGTGCTGGGCCCGACAGTGTTGCCGATTATTCATCAGGATGAATATCTTACGTTGGATGTGGTTGCGCAATGAAAGCACTTCTGCCCACCCTCAACCGGTATATGCCGGTAATGATGGTGATCTTTCTGGTCCTGGCGAGTCTTCAGGCTGCTGCGGCCCTGCATCTTTCACTCGCCAGTCTTGGCCATTTCATGGAGTGGAGTGCTCCAGCCTGGCCGATTATCGCGGCGATGGGTGCATTTTTTACCGTGGCGGGGCTTCTTTTTGAAACACGCGCCGAGCGGCTTGCGCGCAAAGGTCTGCTTCGCAGACGGGGGTGGATGATGGACGTTTTGGCACGACTTACCAACCGGGCTGAACTTGAAGAAATGATGGCGCGGGAGCAGCGCGAGACTGCGATCGATGCCGAGGAACTGGCGGCCAGTCTCTGTGCAAAGGTGATTGGGCAGGATCAGGTTTGTGAGGATATGGCTGCTCAGCTCAGGCGTCGTCTGGCGCTTCAGGTGCGTGGCAAGCCAGTAGGTGTTTTTCTTCTTGCCGGTCCTCCGGGCACAGGGAAAACATATCTCGCGAAGCAGTTGGCGAAGCAGCTTGAACGGCCCCTGTTGCATTTTGACATGACACAGTTGAGTTCGCCCCATGCGGCGACGGTGCTGTTTGGTTCACCCAAGGGTTATGTTGGTTCCGATACGTTCGGTAAACTGACGGGTGGCTTGAAAGAAAAGCCCGATGCCGTTGTTCTGCTCGATGAGATCGAGAAAGCGCATCCTGATGTTTTCAAAAAATTCCTGACGGCCTGGAATGATGGGCATGTGACGGAAGCTTCGACGGGGCAGCAGGTTTCAACGACACGGGCAATTTTCGTTCTCACATCGAATATCGCCACGGATGTGCTGACCGAGATTGCGGATCGTCTTTTTGATGACCCGGATCGTATGCGTGCGGAGTCAGTGGAAGCGCTGCGTCAGGCTGGTTTCGCTCCTGAAGTTCTCAATCGTCTTGACCGGATTTTTGTTTTCCGGGCTCTGAAAGGGCTCGATATTGCTCGCGTCTCTGCTCTTGAGATTGAGGCAATGATCGAAAGCTACGGCCTGAAGGTCGAAACTGGTGGCATTGATCCTGTTCTGCTGATTGACGTGATGCGTCGTCAGAGCAAAATGGGCGATTCGGCCTCGGCCCGTGATCTTGTGCGCGCCATTGAAGACATGATCAGTGAGTCCCTGATTGTCGCGCG
>JAAYUA010000029.1 GCA_012517935.1 Acetobacter sp.
ATAATGCGCCCCTCATGCTCGGGCGGAAACGTGGAACAATCCCGGAAGCCGTGTGTCGTCATATTGCCAATCCGTCTCTGACGGCAAAAGGGATGCTGTCATGAGACTGTCGGGTCAAGACCTTCTTCCTCCCGGACACGACGCCGATCCAGACAAAGCGCTCTCTCTCAAACAGAAATTGCTGCGAATAACGCTGTTTCTTCTGGCCTTTATGGCCGGTGTTCCCATATTGAGCGCTGCCGCGATCCTGACCGCCCTCTGGTTCGGTCCGATCAATCTGACCCCATTCCTGCGCCCCTTTTTCCCGCTGGTTATCGCTGGTGGCGAACAAATTGACATCCAGTCGGCACAACTCGCATGGCTGAAGGCAGATCTTCACCGAAAGGCTGCCATCCATCTGACCGTGCAGGATCTTCAGGTCAGACGCGCAAACGGGCAACTGGCAGATACATTGAAAAGCGGACGCCTTTCCATGACGGCGGCCCCCCTGCTCCATGGCAAGCTGAATCTCCTGAATCTTTCTCTCGATGGCGCACATATTACACTCCTGCGTCATGAGAATGGAGAAATCACACCGGATCTGGACCAAAGAAACCTCAAGCATAGCGATGGCGATCCTGCCATCAGCCTGGCCATTCTCCGTCACCTTTCGATCCATCAAACAGATATCGTGTTGAGGGACCCCGGTCTTCACGCAGCCTTTCATCTTCCAATAGAAGCAGACATTTCAACAGCATCCTCAAAACATCACTATGGTTTAACAGGATATTTCAAGGCAGAAAGTTACATCTCGACAGGGATCACAACGAAAACCCCATATCACCTCATCACCAGTATTTCAGGACGCGGCCTGCAACAGGAAGATGGGAGCGTTGTATGGAAAATAGGCACCGGAGAGACAAATCCCTCCCATTTGCAGGAATTGTTTCCAGAACTACACGACTATGACTTTCCACTCAGCCTTGAAACCACCCTTCATCTGCTCCCAGGCAAAACGCCCTGGCTTATGCTGCCTACAACAGCGAATGTGCAGGTAAGTCTTGGGGCGGGATCTCTCAAGGCTGCCGGAACAACATATTTCATCGATAATGGAGCAGGAAGTTTCCAGCTTATTGCACAAGATCATGGACATGTACCCTATCCGGTCACACTGGCCATGGACTCTTTCAAGATACAACTTGCTTCACCACCAGTGACAGAGCAGGACAACTTGCAAGACACAACACTGGATACGGAAAAGCATGAATTAACAAAAATCAATTTAAATACACAGGCGCATTTACTGATCAAGGACATTAGAAAACCCTCTGCGATAGAGGGTCTGTTCTCTGCCAGCATACCTGAATTCGAATTTTCAGATCTTCCCTCATGGTGGCCTGCAACAGCCGGGAAAGGCGCCAGAAAATGGGTTGTCAAAAACATCCCATCCGGTCACGGCAAAAATTTGCATATCGCACTGTATATTGCGCCACGCCCGGACGGTCGCAACAGTAAAGTCACCGCCATAACGGGTGGCCTGGATGCCAATGATCTCGAAATCTGGTGGCTGCGTCCCATTTCGCCACTTCATGGCGTCGATGCCCATCTTGAAATTTCAGATATGAAACAAATGAAAATCACGTTCGATCACGGATATCAGGACGCATATATCGGCAAAAAAATCGTCGGACGCGTTCAGAATGGTCCTGGCAGTATGGTGATAACCGACCTCGATAAAAAAGATCAGACGGGAAAAATCTCAGTCACACTGGATGGAAAACTCGCGAATCATATCGCCATTCTTTCTGAACCGCGACTTCATATCCTTTCAAAAAATCCATTCCCGTTTTCCAATCCATCTGGAACTGGTCTGGTCAGTTTCACCCTGACACTGCCACTGGATGCTCACATAACCAACGATCAGGTCACCCTTCAGGGAAAAGCGCATTTTACTCAGGTTCATCTTGGGAAAGTCGTCATGGATCGTGACATAGACAATGGCACAATCGATCTGAATGCAACTATGAATGGTATGAATTTTTCAGGAGACGGCACTTTAAGAACATGGCCTTTTAATGCGACGGGACAAATCAACTTCATGAATGCTGGACCTCTTCATGAGATCGAAAACGTAGAAGCCACAGCTCATATCACTCCGGAACAGGCAGGGCCTCCCGCTTCAAGTCACTTTACCGGCGTAGCCACACTGGAAGCTTCCTATCATGGAATGAGTGACGGAACGGCAACTTCCAGCCTTCTCCTGAAATTACAGGAAACGGATATCCATATCCCGCTGTGGCATAAACCAATGGGACAACCCGCTGAAGCTGGTGCAGAACTTGCTCTCAGGAAAGGCCAACTGGCGGCGGTCACCAATCTTCATGCGACAGGACCGCAACTTGACTTGATGGGTTCGGCAAAACTGTCCCGGGGGGCGAACGGTCTGACCATTCCCTATTTCCGCATAGGGCAATCCTTCGGCTCCGCGCGTTTTCGTATCCCGGAAAACAAGAACAGTCCCATAGGGGTCACAGTCCGAGCCAGACTCCTCGATCTTTCCCCTTTGCTGGACG
>JAAYUA010000203.1 GCA_012517935.1 Acetobacter sp.
ATTCCCGACCGGACAATCCTAACGCTTTTCAGCCGCAGCGCGGTTACGCAATGCCTCATAAATCGGTGCTTCACCCATTCCATCCGCTACGAACATCGCAGCAAAACTGCCCGACAGAAGAGGAAGGAGAAGGCTGGGCATATTGGTCATTTCAGTGACCAGAATGATCCCGGTCAAAGGTGCACGCACAGCACCGGCAAACATTCCCGCCATCCCCACGATCACAAAGGGAGTCACCTGCCCTGCCAGCGCAGGCATCAGGACATGAGCCAGATCACCACATCCCATCCCGGCCAGTGCACCAAGAGCCAGCATAGGCGCAAACAGGCCACCAGGCGTTGCCGCGGCATAGGACATTGAACCAAAAAACAGGCGTATGACATACAGCAGCGGCAATGCCGTCCAGACCAGAGTTCCATTAATCGCGCTTTGCGTGATCCAGTCGCCGCCTCCTGCAAGATGCGGGGCAAGCCAGACAACAAGCCCCCCAATGGCTCCGATGACTGCTGCTCGGGCCTCCACAGAGATATTTATCTGTTCTGCCACTCTCAACGTGGCCAGCAGCGTTCGATTATAAACAACAGAAAGCAGCCCCACTGCGAGACCAGTCAGCAGAAACAGCAACTGCGTTGAAACGCTGATGACCAGGGGGGCATCAATCACCGTGAAATCTGGCTGACCTCCCAACAAGGCACGCGCAACCAGAATGGCAGATACGGACGCTCCAAGTGCAGAACACACGGTGCGAGCCTCGAAGCGACCGACCAATTCCTCCAGAACAAAAATCGCACCCGCACCCGGAGCATTAAAAGCAGTTGCCAATCCAGCACCAGCACCAGCCGCAAGTAATGAACGGCAATCTGCGGGCCCCAGACGTAACATGCGGCCGATCGTATTAGCTGCCGTCGCACCCATCTGCACACTGGGACCCTCGCGCCCCAGCGCCAAACCACCACCGATTGCCAGCAATCCGCCGACAAACTTGACCGGGATCAGTCCAATAGTGGCGGGAGTTGCGAGCCCGGCCAGAACTGCTTCGACATGAGGTATTCCGCTTCCTGATGCCAGTGGAGCCAGCCGTTTGACCAGCAACGCAGCAATGAACGCTGTGCCGCTACCAATAACAATCAGAAACAGACCCGCGGGAAAGTTATGAAATGTGTGAAGGGATAAGACATTGCGCAGTTCATCAGCCCGATTGAGCAGCAGTCGAAATGTTCCACATATTGCCCCAACAACAATCCCGGTCAGAATAGACAGGAGTGAGAGCACTGTGAGGTTACTGGGTGGCTCAACCGACGCCATTTCTGGTGCTTCATGACTATGAGTGGGTTTCGGCATAAGATTTTTCATCTCACAATCATGGCCGGAAAATGGATAGTAATAATCTCTTTCCTCTTCGTTTTTCGATGAATTTCAAGATTTCTCTTTCAATAACAAGATCACCACCAGAGAGTAAACGATCTCTTGAAAGACCTTATGAACAGAGAGCCTCTCCCGTATTTCTTTACTGCGTCCCTCACATCGCAAATTGCACAGCATCCTCTGGACTATCCGCACTGCAGAGAGTGCAATCTACTTCATGAGAAGGCAATGATCTTGTCCAGGAAAACTCTGAGCAGCGCGTGCAAACAATCCAGGCAGCTCCAACACGACAAGATAGAACGTTTATCAATCAGTTTGCATCGGTACGGCAAAGAGACAGCATGAGAAAGATCTCGATCTGTCATTGTTGCTTTTCACTGAGAGCCAGACTTTTCTGCCAAGAATGCGGCATGCAGGCTCGTACTGCGACAGGGAAAGGAGGTCGTGGCGCTGAATTATCTCTGACCTTCTTCGCCCAATAGGTAAAATATGGAAATTATACATTTCCATCATTGTTATTTCTTACCCGCCTTCCCGGCGCTAATGAAGATCTCAGCAGAACAGAAACCAGTGTTCCTTTCGAACACCACGGCGCTGCTTTCTAAAACACATTCATTACTGACCGGAGAGTCAATTCATGAAATACACTCTGCTTTCTTTTCCTGCTACAGCTGTCGCTCTTGGTCTGCTGGCAGGCAATCCGGCATCTGCCCAGGTTGTAACCAACGCCACTCAGGCCCAGTCTGGAACCTACGCTGTTGAGCCGGGTCACACACAGGTCGGTTTCTCTGTCCTTCATTTCGGATTCACGAACTATCTCGGTGTGTTCTCGAATGTTTCAGGCACGCTGAACCTTGACGCAAAAAATCCGGCTTCATCGAAGCTGTCCGTAACCATTCCGGTCGATTCCGTGCAGACAACGAGCGCCAAGCTCAATGATGAGCTTAAGGGCGACCAGTGGTTCGATGCCGCGAAATTCCCTAATGCCACGTTTGAATCCACGTCCGTTCGCATCACCGGCCACAACGATGCGATCGTCACCGGCAACCTGACGCTGCACGGTGTGACGAAGCCTGAAACCCTGAAAGTGCATTTCATCGGTGCTGGCGTAAACGCACTGGACAAGAAATATACCACCGGGTTTGAAGCCACCGGAACCATCAAACGCAGTGATTTCGGTGTAAAGATGTATGTGCCTTACGTGTCTGACGATGTGCATCTGCGCATTGCTGGCGCTTTCGAGAAGCAGGACTAATATCATGCCTACGCCCGCACGCGCAGCGAGCGGGACCACGCGGTATTCCACGGTTGCGATCATCCTTCACTGGATGATCGCTCTGGGGATACTGACCCTGATCGCGATGGGGCTGGTCATGGACCATATCCACCTCGATACGATGCGCGTGTTCCAGCTCTATCAGCTGCACAAATCCATCGGCATCACCGTGATGTTTCTGATCGCCTTGCGTATTGGATGGCGTCTTACACACAAAGCTCCCGCCCTGCCCGCAGAGATGCCCTCACTGGAGAAAAAGGGAGCGCACCTGGCTCATCTTGCTCTCTATGGATTGCAGGTTCTACTGCCGCTAAGCGGTTGGGCAATGGTTTCGGTCTCGGTGCTGGGCATTCCGACCGTGCTGTTCGGAACATTACCGTGGCCCGACCTTCCTGTACTTTCGACCCTGTCCGACAAGGCGCCAGTCGAAGCAGCTCTGAAAGTGGTCCATCATTGGGCTGCATGGGGACTTCTGGCTCTGATCGTGCTCCATGTCGCAGCCGCTCTCAGACATCAGTTCGTCATGCACGACCATGTTCTTCGCCAGATGCTACCGTCCTTCGGTACATCCTCCACACCACGCCAGAAGAGAGAAACCCCATGAAGACTTTTCACAAGTTTCTGCCTGTCGCCACCGTGGCTGGCCTCCTGCTCTCAACGCCGACCTTCGCCGCCGACTGGACGCTTGCGTCGGGCAACGGCACGCTGGGATTTTCCGGCACTCAGACTGGCAAGGCGTTTGAAGGTCATTTCGGAAAATATGATGGCACGATCTCCTTTGATCCGGCCCATCCTGAAACCGGTCACGCGAAGATCACCATCGATATGGCCAGTGCCGCAACAGGTGACAGCCAGCGTGATGGCGCGCTGCCCGGTCACGACTGGTTTGACGTCAAGACATTCCCTTCGGCTGTTTTCGAGGTGAAAGACTTCAAGAGCAAAGGCGGCAATGCCTATGAAGCCGAAGGCACACTGACCATCAAAGGCGTGAGCAAACCCGTCACCCTTCCTCTTACCATCGACATCTCAGGCTCTGCCCTACATGCCAAGGGCCATCTTCAGCTTATCCGTTCCGCATTCAACGTCGGTGTCGGTCCTTGGGCAACAGGCCAGTGGGTTGCACTCGAAGTCGGCGTGGATGTCGATGTCACGGCGCATGAAGGCTAAATTCTCTGGTTTTTGAGGCTATCTTTAAGATTCCGTTCTTTCTCCGCAGCCTGTTTTTTTGGAC
>JAAYUA010000204.1 GCA_012517935.1 Acetobacter sp.
AGAACCGAAGAGGAAACTGAAATCAGAAAATCCAGAACCGTTCTGGTGCGAAGCGGCAATGTACGCGGCCCCGTATGGACTGCATAAAGTGGCATGGATGGAATATGCCACTCTTCAAACACACGAACCAGCTCCCCACGCTCAACGGCGCCGCGGACCTGAAATTCGGGCAGAATGCCAATGCCTGTTCCTGCTTCAATGGCGCTCAATGCAGCTTCCGATGAATTCGCGCGGAAAACAGCACGCGGAGCGACAACGCTCTCTTCGCTCTCCCGCGCGAAATGCCAGTCATGTCGCCCGCCACCATATGTGAAGACGACACAGGGACAGTCCGCCATATCCCGGGGATGCTCGCAGGTGCCGATACGTTTCATGCAGTCCGGAGAGGCAACCAGCCAGCGATTGACATTCCCCAGCTTCCTCGCAATCAGCGAACCTTCAGCGATGTCTCCAACCCGGATGGCGAGATCCAGCCCCTCTTCAACCAGATCACCAAAACCATCCCGCATGATAAATTCGACGGATAAATCCGGATGATCATTCAGGAGTTCATTCAGACGCGTCGTGAGATAAAGCCCGAACGCTGTCGTCACACCCATCCGGACAAGCCCTGAAACCGACGCTCTGCGCCGTCCCAGCACCGTCTCCGCAGTTTCCAGTATTTCCAGCACTTCATAGGCATGAGGCAAAAGACTGCGGCCATCTTCAGTCATCATCAGACTGCGCGTCGTACGGGCGAACAGAGTTGTCCCGTAATGTGTCTCCAGCAGCGCTATATGACGTGAAATCGTCGGCTGACTCGCCCCTGTTTCTCGTGAAACAGCTGAAAACGAGCCCGTAGCCGCAACTCGGACGAAACTATGTAACGCAGATAGAAGATCCATGAATGCCTGCACGGCCACCTGTTATTTCGGCGAACCTGACGCATGCGTCATTTATGCACAAGGCGACGAAAATACAGGCAGCCATTCAAAATTCAATGGACACAGCGCAGCCAGACACCCAGACACGCTCAATGCGGCGACGGATCCTGGCTTACACGCTCCGGAACACCCTGATCGCTGATCCGACCCTCAAACCCCTGCTGGAGAACGCCACTCCACCCCTCCATCCAGCGATTCATGGCCGCCACGAATCTGCCCGCCAACGGCGCGGAACCTATAGCAGGCTTACTCCAGTCACCCAGCGGTGTCGTCAGTTGGCGGCTGCCAGCCGGAGCGGGACTGACGGCCGTACTCACGGCTTCAAAGTCAATGCCACCGTCTTTCGCGGTTACCGCACGCGCCCAATATCCTTCAATCAGCAATGGGGGCAGTTCAAAGCCCATCAGACGCAACCGACGGTAAGCCAGATTGATATCAGGCGCAGCGCTCACATCTTTTTGATCAAGAACAACCGGCCGGGTGCTCAAACACTCCAATGTGCCGTTACCCTCGGCAATGACGCGGCTTTCATAGTTGCGATCATCATGACATAGGGCGGAAAGACGATCCGTAATTGCCTCCGGCACGGACTGGGTGCTTCCCCGGGCAACAATCACGCCCGTTACAACGCCCTTCACACTCCGAACCAGAACGTTGCTGATGATTTCGCCATGGGGCCCATCCTGCATCGTCAGAACAGGATGCCATATCCCTGCTGGCAGCGGCAGTTGTCGCCCTGCAAGGGGAATCACGCCATGCAACTCCGTATCTATCGGTGGAGCACTGGCCATCAAATGATCACCCTCCGGCTGCTGACCGGCAGCCGATTGCTCTCCACCTCCAGCAGCCGAGGCTTCGGGC
>JAAYUA010000205.1 GCA_012517935.1 Acetobacter sp.
GATCTGAATGATTTTGATGGGATCGTACCCTGCGGTATCCGGGGATATGGCGTTACCAGCCTTCGGAAACTGGGAGTGAATGCTTCAATGGAAGACGTGGATCGCGCATTGGAAAAAACATGGAAACTGGTTTTTGGTGGAGAGCCCTCAGAGGGAAAATAGATTGAAGTAAGAAAATTGAGGGATGGGCAGGCAGGAACCGGGTGATGGTCCTGCTCCGTTCAGATATGCATGCTGCGTGTTTCTCTCCGTCTGAGAGGCTGCCTGGTAAGCACTCTTTGTTCTGAAATATTTTTGTTTTTTAAAGGAAATCGGGTTGAAAGACCCGTCTGCCATCATATTGGGTAATACCCGTATGGTCGGCATTCATAGAATGATTTTCCAGCGTTTGTGCAACGCAGTTTGTGGCACTCTGGACTGTTAGTAACGCACAATAGTCCTCGGTGATGCCGTGTTATTTTATCCTCTGATGCTCAAAAGAGGAAAAAATCTCTCCCGTTGGTCGAAAGAGTAGATAGAATGCCTGAGAACGCCATGATTTTCGAATTCGAGCGAGATTTCGCAGGCTCCCTGCGGTGTATTCCCATGATTGCCCGGCAGAAGCTCGATATCACAGGCATCAAGATGACCCTTCGCCAGTGGAGCCATCTCTCGCATGAGGAGCGGAGCAGGCTGGTGAACGCATTTTGCGAGACAGATGCGGAGCGGGAGGCCTATCGTGTTCTTGTTATGGATTTGATCGCGACCCGGACAGATGAGCCTGTTCGTTTTCTGCCACCTCAGACACTTGATGACTGGCGTGAGAGCGATCGGATGCCTGAGGCTGTGCTGGTGCAGGCGGAGGCCGATGGTGTGTCTCCTCCGACACAGGAGCAATGGGCCGGATTGGCGCCGCTTGAACGGTTTGCTCTGATCAAGCTGGCAAGATCCAAGCATGAGAACGAAAATTTTGTGCCTGCATTGAAAGAGTTCGGTATTCTTGTGGGGGAGGGATGATATCATGAGTGAAGAGAAAGACGCTGAATTCAAGCCTTATCATCATCCGGCAGGGGGATGGGGCGCGGCAGGTGCAACCGCGAAAGTGCTTATGGAGCAGAGCGTTCTGGTCAAGGGATCCCGCGGTCTTCTGGCAATGAACCAGCCGGGTGGTTTTAAATGTCCCAGTTGCGCTTTCCCTGATCCGGATCATCACAAGAAACTCGAATTCTGCGAAAATGGCGCCAAGGCACTGGCGCATGAGGCCACCAAGGCACGCGTCACACGTGAGTTCTTCGCCCAGCACACAGTCGCGGAACTGATGGAACGCAGTGATTACTGGCTGGAGATGCAAGGGCGTCTGACCGAGCCGATGCGTTATGACGAAGCGACGGATAAATATGTGCCCGTGACATGGGATGATGCATTCGCCCTGATTGGCAAGCATCTTCAGGCGCTGGAAAGTCCACATCAGGCAGAGTTTTATACGTCCGGCAGAACCGCCAATGAAACGGCGTTTCTCTATTCCATTTTCGTGCGTGAATTCGGGACCAACAATTTCCCCGATTGTTCGAACATGTGCCACGAACCGACCTCGCGGGGGCTGCCGTCATCCATAGGGATTGGCAAAGGCACCATTGTCATGGCCGATTTTGAACATGCCGAGGCCATCTTTGTTATCGGACAGAATACGGGCACCAATTCTCCACGTATGATGACCAATCTGGTGGAAGCTCGTAAACGCGGTATCCCAATCGTGTTGATCAATCCGATGCCCGAACGTGCGCTGATCCGGTTCACTGAGCCGCAGGATATCCTGCAAATGGGGACGTTCGGTTCAACCGCGATTTCCAGCGAATTCGTGCATGTGCGCATCGGGGGCGATCTTGCCATCTTCAAGGGCATGATGCGTGTGCTGTTTGAAGCGGAGGAGCGCGGAGAAAAAGTTCTGGATCATGACTTCATCGCCGAACACACAGTTGGACTGGAAGCTGTGCGTGCGGATGTCATGTCGGTCTCTTGGGAAGATATCACCCGGATATCGGGAATTTCGGAAGAGCAGATCCGTCGGATTGCCGGAATTTATGCAAAATCCAATGCAACGATCATTTGCTACGGAATGGGGCTGACGCAGCATCAGGAAGGGTCCCATCTTCTTCAGCAGTTGGCAAATCTCCTTCTTCTCAAGGGAAATTTTGGGAAAAAAGGTGCAGGGATTGCACCCATTCGGGGGCATTCCAACGTGCAGGGCGACCGTACGGTCGGCATTGATGAAAAACCCACGCAGGCATATCTCGACCGCGTTCGTGATGTTTTCGGCTTCGAACCGCCGCGTGAGCATGGTCACCATGTTGTCGAAGCCGTTGACGCCATGGAGAAGGGAACGGCGAAGGTCTTTTTTGCGATGGGCGGTAATTTCGTCCGTGCAATTCCTGATACCGAACGTTCCTATGCCGCCATGGGGCGGCTGAATCTGACAGTCAACGTCACAACAAAACTCAACCGTGGGCATCTGGTTCATGGCAAGGACGCGTTGATCCTGCCGGTTGTGTCCCGCTCTGAAATTATTCGAACGTCCAAGGGAGAACAGTTCGTTACGATCGAGGATGCGATGGCAAATGTCTCGGCCTCACGCGGTGTGTTCGAACCCGTCAGTCCGGATGTGAAACCGGAAACCGAAATCATTTGTCGGATGGCGATGGCGACCCTGCCGCATTCGAAGGTTCTATGGGCAGATTACATTGAGGATTATGCGCCGATCCGTGACAAGATTTCGCAGGTGTATCCCGAAATTTATAAAGATTTCTCAGAAAAGATCAAAAACCCCCGTGGTTTCCATCTCGATATTCCGCCCCGTCGCCGTGTTTGGAAAACACCGAATGGCAAGGCGAATTTCATTGTCATGCCGGGGCTTGATGTTGATGACGTCGTCAATGATCCGGCAATGTTGCGTCTTGCGACAATTCGTTCGCACGATCAGTACAACACCACGATCTACAGCAACAGTGATCGCTATCGCGGCGTATATAACACTCGTCTTGTCATATTCATGAACAAGGAGGATCGTGAAGAGCGCGGGCTGGAGAACGGAGATGTCATCGGTCTGGAGACTTATAGCGATGATGGGCGCCGTCGATATGTCGATGGGCTGACAATTCTTGATTATCCCATGTCGCGCGGGTCAATTGCCGGATATTATCCGGAACTCAATCCTCTCCTGCCACTTGATTTTTATGATGAGGTCAGTGGCACACCGGCTGCCAAGGCCATTCCGGTCAAGGTCGTGCCCAGTGTCGCATCGGCAGCGCCGGTCCGGATTGCCGGCTGAGCGTGCCCCATTCCACGTGGCGTCATTCATTGGTGTATGATGCCACGAGTGGAAAACGAAGATCTCAAATTATGAATATGGAATTCTTGCCGAACGCAGGTTTTGTGAAAGACCGGCAGCATCGACCGCTCAGGGATCTGCGGATTTCTGTGATGGATCGGTGTAATTTTCGGTGCCCTTACTGCATGCCGGATTCGATTTATCATGAGGATTTCAGTTTTCTGACACCTGATCAGCGGCTGGATTTCGATGAAATTGAACGCGTGGCACGGGTGGCTGCTCAATTGGGTGTGACGAAGCTGCGGTTGACAGGAGGGGAGCCATTGCTCCGTCCGAACCTGCCGAAACTGGTTGAGCGGCTCGTAAGAATTCCGGGGATTGAGGATATTGCGCTCACGACTAACGGAATGTTGCTGGCGCGTCAGGCGGCATCGCTTCGTGCCGCAGGTTTGCATCGTGTGACCGTAAGCCTCGACAGTCTGGATCCGGCGGTGTTTGCGCGTATGAGCGGTGGACGCGGTCATCTGCAAACAGTGCTGGATGGTATTGATGCTGCGTGCGCGGTCGGTTTTTCGGGTGGAGTGAAAATCAACACGGTTGTTCAGCGTGATGTGAACGATGCGGGTGTGCCGGATCTTCTTGCGCGTTTCCGGTATACGGGCGTGATCGTGCGCCTGATCGAATATATGGATGTTGGCAATCGTAATGGCTGGGAGCGCAATGATGTCATAACCTCGCGGGAGATGATGGCACAGATCGATGCGTTGTGGCCTCTTGTGGCGGTATCGCCAGCCTATCGTGGCGAGGTCGCGACCCGTTATCACTATGCCGATGGCGGCGGAGAGATTGGTTTCATTTCCTCTGTCAGTGCGCCGTTTTGCGGAAATTGCTCGCGTGCGCGGCTTTCTTCGGACGGTCAGATTTTCACGTGCCTCTTCGCCACGAAAGGCACCGATCTTCGGGCAACCCTGCGTGATGCGAAGCATGGAAAAGATGACGGGCCGCTCCGTCAGATGCTGACGAACATCTGGCATCGTCGCACTGATCGATACAGCGAAGAACGTCAGGAGCGGCGGTCCCGGTCGGAATCTCAAGCAGACAGGTCCGGAGAGAAAATTGAAATGCATTATATCGGAGGATGACAGGATGATCCGTGAAGTGCGTTTTGCGAGCCGGGATGGAAGAAGGCGGGATTTCCGCGATACGATGTCTGTGGCGTCTTCAGCACCATGAGGCCGCTTTACGGGCTTGTTCTTGCGGGAGGTGCCAGCCGCAGGATGGGGCAGGACAAAGCCGCCCTTGTCTATGAGGGACATCCACAACTCGACCGCGCGTTTGGTCTGCTTGCATCGCGTGTCAGCCGCTGTTTCGTGTCCTTGCGGGAAGATCAGAAAACCGATGTTGTGAGATGCGCCTATCCCGCCATTATCGATCGCTCTCAGGATATCGGACCAGCAGCAGGTCTTCTTGCCGCTTATGAGAAATATCCTGATGTCGACTGGTTGGTGCTGGCATGCGATCTGCCGTTTCTGGATGCGACAACGCTCGATACGATGATTCAGGCTCGTCGCGACGCGTGCTTTGCTATCGCGTTCCGAAGCGAACATGACGGGTTGCCGGAGCCGTTCTGTGCCATCTGGGGAGCTGAAGCTCTTGAAATGTTATCCCGGCAGGTAGCGGAGGGCAGCGTCGCTCCGCGTCAGGTACTCGTCAGAGATGCTGTGTCTCTCCTGTCCTTGTGCACTCCCGGTGCACTCGACAATATCAATACACCTGAAGAGCGTATACGAGCTGAAATCAGACTTGCTCGCTGTCAGGCACAGTCATGACACTGAGAAACTGCGAATATTGCGTGCAGCCAGATAAGCTGGATGCTGGCGTGGATCAGTCGTGTCACGATGCCTTTCTGGTTTGCATCATGGATAAAATCAGGAATTGCGTGCGTGCTTGAACAAAATGGATGGCCTGTCACCATACAGATTGATCTTGCCATCCGGGGTGGCTTGTCCTGTATTGGCGACAGTCTGTGGTCATGACACCACTCTTTCACACCCGGAAAGTGACAGCTCTGGATCGTCCCGAGCAGGAGATTGATCTCAATATTGCCGACGAGGTGCCCGTCAAACTCGTATTCAACGGACTTGTTCCATACGGCGTGATGATGTTGACACCGGACCATCTGACGGATTTTGCATTTGGTTACTGCCTGACGGAACACATTGTCGACACACCGCAGCAGATACGGTCGGTGATTGTGACGGAGGGAGAAGACGGCCCAACGCTGGCAGTCATGATTTCAGGTGACTGCCTTTCGAGGCTGTTACGACGCAAAACACGTGCCCAGACTGGACATTCAAGTTGTGGCATCTGTGGAAGTGACGAGGTCCCATCCGTAAATCAGGCTGTTCAGTCCGTGTTTTTATCCAATCCAACGGTTACTGCGGCTGCGATCCGTCAAGCCCTCCATGATCTCGATGACTGGCAGACGCTGAACGCGACGACACGTATGGTTCACGGAGCAGCATGGGCCAACGGAGAAGGGCAAATTCTTCTGATCCGGGAAGATATCGGGCGTCACAATGCGCTTTATAAGCTGATCGGTGCCTGCATGCGTCATGGCATTCTTCCCGAGGGTGGAATCTGTCTTTTGACCAGTCGCTATTCATATGAAATGGCGCTCAAGACAGTCCGCGCGGGTATGGCCACCGTGGTTGCGGTGTCAGCTCCGACGGAACGTGCCTTGCGTCTGGCCGAGGCGATGAAACAGACACTGATTGCAATCGCACGGCATGACAGACAGTTTGTTTTCTGCGGCGGAGAACGTCTGACGGGACGGTGAAATTATCGGTCATTATGCGAAACGCATTTTGTTCCTTGCGGAAGATGTATTTTCAGTAAATTAATGATTTTTCTTTTTATTTTATAAAAAATCTTTTTCCGAGGAAGTGTTCATTTCTGTTTTTCATCGATGGAGTGCTGGTCTCCTATGTTTTCCGTTGCTCGTGCAAAATATCGCGTTTTCAAAATATGAAATCATGTAGCGCGGAACTCAGAGATATTCTGTCAGAAAATCGATAAATGCACTGACACGGCGGGAAGGCTGGCGTCCTGCTGCGTGGACGGCATAAAGATTGACGTCCACTCCATTGAAGCTTTCGAGAACCTTTTCCAGTCGTCCTGCCGTGATATCTGCGGCAACATCATAATCTGATTTCAGGACAACGCCGAGGCCCTCAATGGCCCAATGTCTGAGAAGGCCTCCATCATTCGTCATGCGATTACCGGAAACATGTATTGATATCGTCCGTTTTCCATCGATGAAAGGCCAGACAACCTGTGGATTGGCGACGCGGGCGAGGACCAGGCAGTTATGTTCTTTCAATTCTTCAGGATGACAAGGTTTTCCATGCCTGAGCCAGTAATCAGGAGAGGCACAGACTGATCTGCGACTGCGCAGAATGAGCCGTGCCGTCAGGCGGGAATCGAACAACGGTCCGGTTCTGATTGCAAGATCATAGCCTCCTTCGATCAGATCTACGACTTCATCACCAAGGCTCAATTCAAAACGCACTTCGGGATGAAGCGCCTGAAAATCGTTGATGACTCTTGATAGGGTGGAGCGTCCAAAATCATTGATGGCGGTAAGCCTGATGGTGCCTTTCAGTGGCCCATTGTCGCAAATCTGATCAATAGCTTCATCGAGATCGCCAAGGGTGGAACGGCAGCGTTGGAGGAAAATTTCTCCCTCAGGGGTGAGAGACAATTTGCGGGTTGATCGTAGGACCAGCCGGGCGCCGACATGCTGTTCAAGTCTCTGAAGACTGGCTGTAATGGCGGAAGGCACGCAACCCCGTGCCCGTGCAGTGACAGCGAGGCTGCCGTGATCTGCGATGTCGATGAAAATCCGCAGGTGAGAAAGAAGGTCTATCATTCATTTATTATGAACAATACCTTCACGATAAGATCAATTATTCTTGGAGAAAACCTGTCGTATCGTCATGCAAAACGAGGAGACAATGCGATGAAAATTGATCTTTCCGGGAAAAGTGCGATCATTACTGGCTCCACCAAAGGGATTGGTCTGGCCACAGCCAAAGGGTTGGCGGAATGTGGTGCGTCGATCGTGGTGAATGGAAGGAAGCAGGCTGATGTCGATGCGGCTATCTCAGCCGTTCGCAAAGCTGTACCAGGCGCTGTCGTGTCCGGCTTTGCTGGTGATGTAGGCACCGCTGAGGGATGTGATGCTTTTGTGAAGGCATATCCATCCTGTGATATTCTTGTGAATAACGCAGGGATTTTCGGACCTCAGGATTTTTTTGAAACAGATGATGAAGAATGGCTGCGTTTTTTCGAGGTCAATGTCATGTCCGGAGTGCGGCTGTCGCGTGCCTTTCTGCCGGGAATGAAGGAGAACGGCTGGGGTCGGGTGGTGTTTCTATCATCGGAATCAGCATTCAATATTCCAGCTGACATGATCCATTACGGGATGACGAAGACGGCCTGCACATCCGTGGCGCGTGGTCTGGCCAAACGGATGGCCGGGACGGGCGTGACTGTCAATTCGGTGCTGCCTGGGCCAACATTGTCCGACGGTGTGAGTGACATGTTTAAGGATGAAATTGAGAAAACAGGCAAATCTCTTGAAGAGGTCGGACGGGAGTTTGTCATGTCGCATCGTCCGTCTTCCATTATCCAGCGTCCAGCCAGCGTGGAGGAGGTTGCAAACATGATTGTCTATGTCTGTTCCCGGCAAGCCTCTGCAACCACAGGAGCAGCGCTGCGCGTTGATGGTGGCGTCATCGACAGTCTGTAAGGAAAATAGATCAATGACAAAACAGGCCCTGATCATTGGTGCAACCGGCATTGTCGGTCAGAATCTTGCCAATCGCCTTGTCGCTGACGGCTGGACGGTGTTTGGCCTTGCCCGGCGGACAGAGACGCTGCCTGCGACCGTGGTGCCCGTGAAAGCGGATGTTCTTGATGTGGAGAATTTGCGCAGGAGTCTTAAAAATATCTCCGTTTCCCATGTGTTTTTTACAACATGGACGCGGGGCAAGACCGAGGCCGAGAACTGCATCATAAATAGCGCCATGGTCAGCAATGTTTTCAAGGCACTTCCCAGACCAGATGCTCTCATTCATGCCAGTCTGGTGACGGGTCTGAAACATTATCTCGGACCATTCGAGGCTTATGCAACCGGCCAGCCGCCCGTTACACCATTTCGGGAGAGCATGCCGCGTCTGGAAGTCGAGAATTTTTACTACAATCAGGAAGATGCTCTGTTCGAGGCTGCACGGAAGCATGATTTTTCGTGGACCGTGCATCGTCCACACACGATTATTGGTTTTGCTATCGGCAATGTCATGAATATGGGCGTCACATTGGCGGCGTATGCTACCATTTGTCGGGAAACCGGGCGTCCCTTCATATTTCCGGGTTCTCCGGTGCAGTGGAGTGGTCTGACCGACGTGACCGATGCCCGGCAACTTGCAGATCAGCTGTTATGGGCCGCAACAAATCCGGCTGGACGTAACGAAGCCTTCAATGTTGTCAATGGCGACGTATTCCGCTGGAACTGGCTGTGGCCACGAATTGCTGAAATGTTTGGGATTGAAAGCGCTTCCTATCCCGGGCATGCGACGTCATTGACAGAAATTCTTGCGGAAGATGGGGCACTCTGGGCGGACATTGCTGCGCAAAACGGATTGAAGGAGGCTGCGATCGAAAAGTTGGTTTCTCCGTGGCATACTGATGCGGATCTTGGTCGACCAGTCGAATGCATTACCGATATGAGCAAAAGTCGCTCTCTTGGATTTGTCGGTTATCGCAGCACGCTGGAATCTTTTTCGGATCTGTTCGATCGTTTGCGGGCGGAACATTATATTCCATGATGAAAAATCGTCATGGATTTGATATTTCCTGAAATTTTAATGCGAAATGA